>JADGDA010000184.1 GCA_015228695.1 Alphaproteobacteria bacterium | reverse complement strand
CCGGGCCGCTCTCCCATCAGGCGGAGGGCCTCCTCGTGACCGATGTGCAGAAGATTGGGCAGGGGGTCGTGGCGGCCGATGGGGCCGACGAAATCGGTTTGCAGGCATTGGGTGATCAGAAGCGCCTCGGGCATGATCAGCGGTCTCCCTCGGGTCGGTCATAGGCGGCCTGGGCGAAGGCGGTGGCGAAGGCGACGATGTCCTTCCATTCGACGATCCGGTGCACGCTCCACCCGTCCTCCTTCAATCTTTCCCGCCCGGCTCTGCGCGCGTCACCCGAGGAATGCAGCACCATCGTGCCTCCACCACGGGCGTTGACAAGCGCGTTCCGGGCGATATCCCAGCCCTTGCCGCCCTTCTCCCCCCCCTCCAGCATCGAAAAGATGTCGTTGTCGGTGATCAGCAGGATGTGCGCCGGGGGCCGTTCCGGGTCGGCGGCGCCGAAGGTTTCGGCCAATCTCTGGATGCCGAAGGTGGTTCCGGTCCCGAGATACCCCGTGAGCACGCCGAGAATCCGGCGCTCGTCGGTCATGAATCCCTCGGTGGAGACATACCGTCCCGGCTCTCCCGAGAGGACGACCATCACCCGCGCCCCCGCCCGCAGCGCCGACAGGGCCAGGATCGTTCCGGCCAGAACCGGGAAGGACAGATTGTGCCGAGGGTCCAGCATGGAGCCGGAGCAATCCACCCCGATGTAAAGATCGAGCGGGCGGACGTCGCCGCCCTCGCCGTCGACGAAGCCCCATGTGCGCTGGAGGGTGGTGAAGCCGGGAACGATGACCGGGCTCGCGATCACGCTTTCCAGCCAGTCCACCCCATCCAGGGGCGAGCCCAGTTCCCACGTCTCCAGGCCTTCCGGCAGAGGCTCTCCCGACCGGGGCCGGCGTTGCCGGGGAAAGGGCGTCAGGTGGGGAAGAGCCTTTTCCCGGTAAAAGCGGACGGTCGCCTCCTCCAGGGTGATCTCTACCCCCATGGAGGCGAGAAGATCGTGGAAATCGACGGGTCCCCGCTCGGGCTGCTCGGAAGAAATCCCGCCTTCGGTATTGCCGCCATCGGGCTCCCCGTCGTCCGGAGCGACCCCGCCGAGGGCCGGATCATAGCGGGGATGGACCGCGCCCCCGGCCTCGTCCTCCTCCGCCTCCGCCAGACCGCCCGGCACCCCGCCGCCCTTTCCGGCGTTTTCCGTGTCCATGAGGGCCCGTGTCCTTTCCTTCGCCTCCTTCTCCGTATCCTTCAGCAGATAGGAAAAACAAAGGGAGGCGAAGCGGCCGGACCCAGACAGCCAGTCCTTGGCATAGACCCGGACCAGTCTGGCCCCAAGCCCGGCGTCCAGTTCGAGAAACCGGTCGCGCTCCCCCTTGGACAGGCTCCCCGCCTCCAGGCTCCACAGGCGCTCGTAGATGCGCATGTACAGCGTCCAGAGCCGGCCGTCGTCCCCCGATCCGCCAAGACGGCGGTAGACCTCGTCCATGCGCAGCCCGGCGCTCCGTTGCAGGCGGTCGTTGATCAGAAGATCGGTGTAGAGGTTGGCCACCATGGGGGCATGCCGCTCCAGCCCCGGCAGGGCGCGGCGCATCCGCGCCAGCATCCGGCCGTGGTCGGCAAGGTCGCCGGGGGCATAGACGTGATGCCCGATCTCATGGGCGAGAATCTCGCGGGCCAACCCGTCCAGCCCGAGCGCGCGGACCTGGCGCAGGCTGATGACGACGGCGTGGTCGGCGAAGCGGATCATCGCAAAACTGCCGGTCAGCCCCTCTTCCTTCTCGGCCCTGGCGGCGAAACACCAGCGCGGGTCCGTCAGTTTCGTGAAGGGGCTCCACAGGGCCAGCGCTCCCGGCCACTCCGCCCGCCACGCGGCGAGAAGGGCATCGCCGCCGATCATGACGCCGCGACCAGGAACACGAAGTGGGAATCGGGCAACGTCACCGCCAGGGTATCCCCATCGCTGGCCCAGGAAGAGGGCTCGGCCAGTTGGGGAAACGTTCCCGTCATTCCCCCCTTGTCGACGCGGCCGTCGCGGAACAGGCCGAACGCGGCATCGGCCATGGGGGAAGACGGAAGAACCGGCTGATCCAACCGCACGAGGAGACAGCCGCAGGCATCGGCGTACAGCAGGAACGCGGCCTCGGCATCGGCGGCGGCGATCCCCCCGTCATGCACGGCGACACGGGGCGGAGTCAGGAACGGACCGCCGAACCCCCGAAAGCCCCCCACCCTGGCGACGACGTCCAGCCTTTGCCGCGTCCCCGGAGTCGCCGCCTCGGCGGGCACGCGCCAGGGGTCCTCCCGCAGCACGGCTAGCGCCGCTCCGATCCGGCCCGCTCCAGTCTGGCCCGCTCCAGTCTGGAATGGATCGGGCAATTCCAGAAGCGCCGCCGCCAGGGAGGCGTCGAGACCGGCGCAGACCGCGAGCGCCCCGTTGCGGTAATGGGCCATGCCGGCACGCCATGCGGCGACCTTACCGCATTCGGCGAAAACGTGGTCGTCCGCGCAGACGGGACCGACCGCCGCCATCAGGTCGATCCACTGCCCGGGGCGCGTCCCCGCCGTGGTCGAGAGGGTATGGAGAGCGTTGGTGACGATGCGCGCCATCGCCTCCGGCGCGGTCGCGGTCAGCTCGGGCAGGCCGCCGAGCAGGCGCCTCCACCCGTCTCCGATAACGGGATGACGCCCGGCGGGACCGATCACGCCACGGCCGATCAAATCCAGGGACAGGAGATACAGCCGCTCCAGAGTCTCCCCGGCCCGATCCGGGTGAACGGCGGCGACGGCCTCGGCGATCGGCAGGAGGGTGTCGGTCAGGTGGGCGAGGACGGCTTGGCCGTCGAGTCCGGGAACGAGGCCCCGCGCCGCCGTGAATCCGGCGTTGAAAACGTGCCTGCGCGCCCTCAGGAGTCCGAGGGCGTTCGGCGTCAGCCCTTCCATCGGACCCAACGCAGGTAGTTGGTGTAGCGCTGGTGCAGGTATTTGAGCTTGAGCACGTCGTCGAACATGTGGCCGTAGAACTTGCGCCCCTTGGCCCACTCGGCCAGCAGACGCTCGATGGCGACCAGACGGGCGCGGGTGACCGATTCCGATAAACCGTCGAGTCCGGCGGCGAATTCGGCCTCCATCGCCGCCACCGGGTCCTGACGGTCGAGGTCGAGACGGTCGTACTCGGCGCAGGCGAGATCGAACAGACGCCGGAGCCAGCTCACCCGGTCCATGCGCAACGGCCCATGACCGGCCTGCTCGAAGAAAGGGGAGTCGTGGTTGGGGCTGAGCTTGTCGTGGAGCACGAAGGGCAGCATCTGCCGCACGTCCTCGATCTCGACTTCGGGCGAGCCGCGGAAATAGGCCATGGCCTTGACGAACACCATCAGCGTCATCAGCGACCGGACCGACACCCCGTTCCGGGTCTGGGAGCCGATGTCCCGGACCTTGTCCTTGCCGGTCTCGGCCGCCATGACCCGCCCGACGTCCATGGCCGCGAGCTTGACCGTGTCCTTGGTCATGTACTCGACCTGGGAGGCGGCGGATTCGCAGAATTCGAACTGACTGCAAAAGAACTCGATGCGCCGCCTCAGGGGAAGGGGAAGGCCGACCGCCATGATGTCCCTGTTCATGCGGTCGATCTCGTCCTCGGAAAAGACGATCTGGGGGGGGACGACGTCTTCCGGCTTCACGCCCCCTTCCACCCTCTGAAGCAGGTCTCCGAGGAAACGGGTGTTGAAATGCAGGGCCTTGACCACGACGTCGATGCGGTCGCGCAGAGCCTCGATGACCGGATAGGTGCCGCCCCCGGCGTCGTCATTGGCGGTCAGATACCAAGCGGCATCGGGACATTCGAAAATCTGATCGAGGATTTCCGCGTAGTTGTCCCCCATGACGGTCAACAGCGCGGATTGGGTGCGGGTGGGAATCCGGTTGTACTCGTCGATGATCTTGACCCTCATCCCGAGCCATTTGCGCCAGCCGATGGTGATCGCGTCCATGCTTTCCGCGCTGACCAGATCGCGCGGCAGGGGATTGCCGAGAAGGTCGGCGATGGTCATCTGCGGCTGGCCGTGCTGGATGGCCCGCTTGACCTCGCGGATGGGATAACCGGCGATGACCCCCATCAAAATCGCGGTCGCGGTCTTGCCCCGGCCCGGGCCGCCGACGATCAGACAGCGGCGGCGCACGATCAGATTGAGCAGCGACAGAAGAACGAAGCTCGAATAGCTCTGGCCCGAAGGCAACGTCACCTTCACCGCCGAATCGCCGAAGGTGAACGTCTGCGGCGCCCCGTCCGAATACTCGATATCGTAGAAGGGGCTGATGATGGCGGAATTGACGATCCAGAAATAGGCCTGACGCAGCTTCTCGTCGAGCGGCGCCCCGCCGGTCCCGCCGTCCGCGGCGTCGGGCACCGGACCCCGGTACAGATCGGCGACGTCGAAATCCCGCCGCGCCCCCACGGGCCGTGGATTGGTCGGAGATTCGGGAACCTTCCCCAAGGGCCACTTGAACGTCATCGCGCCGCCTCCCCCGCTGGAGGCCAATCATAGCAACAATGACCCAAATCGGATACACACGAGGCCATGACCACGTCCGCTCCCGAACTGGCCGCGCTCACCCGCCGCTTGGCCGAGTGCCCGGCGGAGTTTCTGCTGCCTCCACGAACGGAAGAGGAGGAGGGGCTGGTGCACGTGGACGCGGTCGTCGCGGACCTCATGCGCGTCATGAACGCCCGCCCGCCCTCGGAGCGCCAAGCCGCGCGTCTGAGGGAAGGCACGGCGGACAGGCTGGGGCTGGTTCTCGTCGGCGCGTGGCTTCTGTCCGACCCCTGGTTCGTCGCCCGGGGAGTGGACCTGGGGGCGCGCATCCTCAATCTTCTCTGCAATCACTTCGAGGACCTTTCCCATCTGGTCAAGGCCCGGGACTGCGTCGCCGATCCCGACCGGCGGGAGGAACTGGCGCGGCTGTGCCTCAAGCATCTCGACCTCCGTCCCGACGGGGAAAGCGAGCGGGAGGCGGAGGACCGTCTGACCTCGGTGGACAGCGTCGCCCAGAGGAAAGTCGCCATCGAAGCCGCCAAGGCCGAACGGCGCGCCCAGGTCCTGCGCGAAAAAATGGCGCGGAAGAAGGCCCGCGAGGCGGCCTCCGTGTATGGACGGGAGTGAAAGCCAGATGATCCCGCCGTCTCCCCTCTCCAGCCTGTCCGACCGCGAGCGTTTTCCCGCCCTGGCGCCGGAGGGGCTGGCCCATCTCCACCGGCTGCGCGAGCATCCCTTTGCCCCCCGTTTCAACTTCGACTGCGGCGACCGGCTCACCCTCGAAGGGCTGGC
>JADGDA010000183.1 GCA_015228695.1 Alphaproteobacteria bacterium | reverse complement strand
GGGAATGAATCCCATTCCCCACCCGTCGGCGTGGCTGAGCGGCTGGATGGCCCCCTTTCTCGACGTGTCCTCGTTCCCGCTCTCCCCCATCGTCGAGACCACCCGGGGCTGTCCCTACATGTGCACCTATTGCACCGCCTGGGGCACGGCCGCCACCGGGGCCAAGAGCATCCGGCAATACCCGCTGGAGACGGTGTTCGAGGAACTGCGCTATATTTTCAGCCGGTCCCGGAATCCATTCTTCCTGTTCCTCGGCGACGCCAACATGGGCATTCTCGAACGCGATCTGGAGATCGTGGCCGAGGTGCGCCGCCTGGCCGACGTTCACGGCAACGTGGTCGGAATCGGCCTCGATTCCTCGAAGAACATGGTGAAGCGCAACATCGAGATCTTCCGGATTCTCGGAGACCTGTGCGTCCCCAGTTTTGCCCAGCAGACCTTCAACGTGGATGTCTCCGAGCACATCGGCCGCCGCAACGTTCCCGTCGAGACGGTCCGCGAACTGGTCGAGGCCGCCCACGCCGACGGTTCGCAGGTCAGCACCGACCTTCTGGTCGGCCTGCCGACCGAGGATCGGGCGCGCCATGTCGAGAGCGTCAAGGTTGCCTACGACTGCGGGTTCGACAAGATCCAGATCAGCGACATCCGGTTGCTGAAGGGCACCGAGATGGAGGAGACCCATCAGCGCGAGCGTTATGGGCTGAGGGAGAAAGTCCGCATCATCCCGAACGCCTTCGGCCGCTACGCCGGGGAGAGGGTGATCGATTACGAGCACTGCATCCGGGAAACGGCGGTGATGCGGGAGGAGGACTTCCTCGAACTGCGGCTGTTTCACGCCCACATGTTCGTCGTTCTCAACCTGGAGATCGGGCGGCCCCTGATCGACTTCTCGACCCGGCACGGGTTCCACGCCATCGACCTGCTGAACGAGGTGTCCCGCCTCCCGCCCGAGGGCGGCCACCCCCGCCTGCGGTCCTATTTCCACACCTACATGGAACGCGCCCGGAGCGAATGGTTCGCCGACGAGGAGGAGGCGAACGCCCATTACCTCCGGGACGAGGCGTTCGAGCGGCTGATGACGGCGGGCTTCCCGAAGCTGAATTACGACTACGCCGCGCGGCTGGCCCTGGACGGAGAGTTGAAGGACGAGTTCTTCGCGTGGATGTCCGGGGCCATCAAGCGGCGGCTTCCCCACCTCGATCCCGCGCTCGTGGACGAGGTCGCGGACTTTGCCAGCGCGCGGATCATGCCGTTTCCGTTCGACGGGGCGACGCAGACCCTGCGCCTGTCAAGGGGCGCCCTGGCGGAAGTGCGGGGCTATGTCACGTCGAAGCGGGAGGCGGCCGGGGCGGACATCCCCGTCGACCTCATTCCCGATCCCCAGGCGCTCGACCTGTTCCGCAAGAACCTCGATCATTTCGGGGCCGGCAGCAACATCTCCCTGGCCGTGCAGCTCGTGCTGCAATACTCGAACAAGGCCCTGATCCGGGATGCCGTGGTCGCGGAGGACCTTGCGGCATGACCACTCCCGCCGTCGTTCCCCTGTCCGTGGACCGGGCGGAGCACGTCCGCCGCTTTCTCCGGGCGATTTACGGCGAGGGCCACTACGGAGCCGAAACCCGCTATTTCGACTGGCTGTATCAGGAGTCCCCCTGCCGCTGGTTCGCGGAGGACAGGCGGCGCCGTCGCCTGCCGGTCAACGCCATTCTCGACGGGGAGGGGGGCTTGGCCGCCGTCCATGCCTATCTGCCCTTCGACGCCCGGACCCCGTGGGGGGGGGAGGTCGGCGTCTGGGACGTGGAGTGGATCAACGGTTCCGGCGTCCGGGGCGGCGGGCGGGCCCTGGCCGCCCACCTTCTCGGAGCGGTGGACGTGTACGGGGGATTCGGCTGCAACGATCTGTCCATCGACGCCTTCGCCCGCCTGGGGATGGCCGTGGTTCCGGAGGTCCGCCGGCTGGTGGCGCTGATCGACGCCGACGCCTTCCGCCGGCTGCTGGCCGAGGCCGGGCGGCTGGACGAGGCGGGTCCGCTTCCGCGCGCGGCTTCCGTGGGGACGGCGCGGGGGCGGATTCTGGACGCTCCGTCCCTGGTGCCCCGGGCGGCGCTCGATGATGTCCGGGAGCAGGCTCCGTTCGCGGCCGAACGCACGGCGGAGTGGCTGGAGTGGCGCTACGACCGGCATCCCTTCATCCCTTACCTGGGGGTCGAGGCGGCGGGCGGCGCCGCCGTGCTGCGCCTGGAAACCGTGGTCGGGACCGGCGCGCGGGTCTGCCGCATGCTGGACTTCTTCCCCCGTTCCGGGGGGGAAGCCGAGCTTCTGGCCGCCGCCCTGTCCGTCGCCGGCGACAACCGGGCCTTGCTGTTCGACTACATCTGCGCCTCGGGCGTCCAGGCGGAGCGGGTGGGCGCGGCGGCCCGGTCATTAGAAGTGGACATGCCGGCCAACCCTCGATTACCGTACATGTTTCAGCCCCTGGAATTCGCCCGCGCCAACGCTCCCAACATGGTCCTCGCCATCGGCGGCCGGGCCGGGGCGGTCGAGGCCGACCTGGGAGAGTTCCAGGCGGGCAAGGGCGATTCCAACCAGGACGTCCTGCGCGATCCCGCGACGGCTCCGCGCATGGCCCGGAAGAACTGAGGAGAACACCGCCGTGCGCCTCACCAAGCCCGAGGAGGAGTCCGAACTGCTGGCCGCGCTGTCCCGCGCGTATGCCCAAAGCCCTTTCTGGCGCGACCGTTTCGATTCCCTCGGTCTTTCCTCCGCCGACTTCGTTCCCGGATTTCCGTTCGAGCAGCTTCCCCTGCTCGGCAAGGCCGATCTGCTCGCCGATCAGGCCGGACACAAGCCGCTGGGGCACCTTCTGGCGGTCCGGCCCGAGGATATCCGGCGTATCCACAAGACCTCGGGCACCTCGGCCAGCCCGTTCTTCATCGCCTTGACCCAACGGGATATCGCCGACACCCACACCTCCGCGGTACGCGCGTTCAAGGCCGCCGGAATGGGGCCGGGGGACAGGGTCGTTCACTGCCTGAATTTCAACATGTGGTCGGGCGGCGTTTCCGACTATCTGCCCATCGAGATGGTGGGCGCCGCCGGCGTCCCCTTCGGCGTCGGCAACACCGCGCTTCTCCTCGACACCATCCGGACGCTGGGGATCAACGCCATTTCATCGACGCCTTCCTATATGTACGCCCTGCGCGACCGCTGCCGCTCCGAGCTTGGGATCGCTCCGTCGGAACTGGGCCTGAAGCGCGGCTATTTCGGCGGCGAGGGGCTGTTGCAGGTGCCGGGGGTGCGCGAGGACATCGAGCGGGAATTCGGTCTCAAGGCCATGGACGCCAACTACGGCATGTCGGAGGTTCTGTCGGTCATCGCCGGCGAGGACGGCCGCCGCGATGGGCTGGTCTATCACGCCTGGGGCATCGTCTACGCGGAACTGGTGGACGGCGCGGGCACCCCGCTGCCCATCGAGGCGGGAGCCAGGGGCGAGTTGGTCTTCTCCAGCCTGCGGCGGGAAGGCCAGCCGCTGTTCCGCTACCGGACCAACGATCTGGCCGAGATTCTGTGGGCGGAGACCGCCGACGACGGCCTGTTGCGCATGCGTTTCCGGATCATCGGCCGCTCGGATGAAATGCTGGTGCTGCGCGGGGTGAACTTCTTTCCCCAGGCTCTCCAATCCATCATCCCCGCCTTCGAGCCGGCCGTCGGCCGTGCCTATCGGGTGGTGCGGCCGAAGGAGGGGGAGGTCGGCGCCCTCGACGTGCTGTTTGAGACGGATTTGCCGCCGGGGCCGGAACGCGACCGGCTGGCGGACGCCATCAAGGCCAAGGTCTCGGCCACCTTCCAGGTGCGCATCGATGTCTCCTGGCTCCCGGCGGGGCGGATCTCGCGCGAAACCAACAAGGCCCGCTATCTGATCCGCGACAGGGACGAGATTTGAGGGAGGCATCAGGTGGCAGGCACCCGCACCGGCGAATTCCGGCAATTGATCTCTCCCTTTCTGCAACGGAAAATCGCCGAGCTGGAAGTCCGCTTCGGCGTTGACAGCCGCGAGGCGCGGGCCCTGACCCGCCAGTACGTCGCCAGTCCGCTCGAAGCCGTGATCCAGCCCGGCAACCGCCGCCGCCACTACGAATCCGAGGTCGCCATCCGGTTCGAGGACCGGCCGGTGATCGGGGTCGAGCGCCTGTACCGGCGGACCATGCTCATCGAGCCGACCACGGTCTGCGCGGCCCACTGCCGCTGGTGCCTGCGGGGGCAGTATCCGCTTCGCACCATGACCGAGGAGGACATCACCCACGCGACCCGCTACATCGGATCGGCGGAACTGCGCGACGACGTGAACGAGGTGCTGATCACCGGCGGCGACCCGTTGATGAGCCTGCCCCTGCTCGGGCTGACCCTGGGAGAACTGGCGCGCAACGCCCCCAACGTCCGCATCGTCCGCATCGGCAGCCGGGTTCCGTTCCAGGACCCGGCCCGGATCAACGACGCCATGGTGGACATGTTCGCCCGCTATCCGGGGTTCCGTTTCGAACTGGGCGTGAATGTCAACCACCCCCTGGAATTCTGGCCGGAGAGCGTGGATGCGCTGGCCCGGTTGCAGGACGCCGGATTCCGCATTTATAACCAGCACCCGCTTCTCAAGGGGGTCAACGACGACGCCGCGACCCTGACCGGGCTTTACGAGCGCCTGCGCGAAAACGGGATCGAGGCGCATTATCTGTTCCACTCCATTCCCATGCGCGGCATGGATCACCACCGGACCTCGTTGCGCCGGGGCCTGGAACTGGTGCGGCGTCTGACTGCGGGCGGCGTCTTCTCGGGGCGGAGCAAGCCCCATTACGCGGTGCTATCGGACATCGGCAAGATCGTCATCTACGACGGCGTCATCATCGGCCGCCGCGCCGAGGACAACTGCCTGCTGCTGCGCTCCGGGTTCCGGCTGGAGGAGCGGCGGCGCTGGAATCCCTCGTGGCCCGCGCCGGAGAGTCTGGTCATCGACGACGAGGGATTCATGTGCACCTGGTACGTCGACGGCACCGACGAACCGGGCCGGGAGCCGTCATGAAAAAACGGCTGATCGTGATCGGAGCCTCCGACCTGATCGAAATCGCCACGGCGTCCTGTCCCGGCCATGAGATCGCGGGCTATGCGGACCTGGAGGCGCGGAGCGGGGGGGGCGTTCCCTACCTTGGTACCGACGACGACGTGCTTGTCGACGGGGGGCTCGCCGACGCGGACTTTGCCGTGGCCATCGGCGACAACGGCCGCCGCCGCCGGCTGGTGGAACGCCTCCGCCGGGCCGGCAGGCAGGTCGTCACCGTCGTCCACCCCTCG
>JADGDA010000182.1 GCA_015228695.1 Alphaproteobacteria bacterium | reverse complement strand
GCCCTGATGAAACGGGGGGCCGTGCTGATGGCCGTCCTGTCCGCCCTGACCCGCAAGGAGGAGATGGACGCCTACGCCTCGGCCGGGTTGACCGCCTTCGCCATGGAATTGATGCCCCGCATTTCCCGTGCCCAGAGCATGGACGTTCTGTCCTCCCAGAGCAATCTGGCCGGCTACAAGGCGGTGGTCGACGCGGCGTCCGCGTTCTCCCGCGCCTTGCCGATGATGATGACCGCAGCGGGCACGGTACCGCCCGCGCGGGTGCTGGTGCTGGGGGCCGGGGTCGCCGGTTTGCAGGCCATCGCCACGGCCAAGCGCCTCGGCGCGGTGGTCTATGCCTTCGACGTCCGCCCCGCGGTGAAAGAGCAGGTCGAATCCCTGGGCGGCAAGTTCGTCGTCGTGGACGAGGCCGCCATGAAGGGGGCCGAAACCTCCGGCGGCTATGCCAAGGAGATGGACGAGGACTTCAAGAAAAAGCAGGCTTCCGCCATTCACGAACAGCTCAAGAAAACCGACATCGCCATCTCGACCGCCCTCATCCCCGGCAAACCCGCTCCGGTGCTGATCACCGAGGAGATGGTCAAGGACATGAAGCCGGGATCGATCATCGTCGATCTGGCCGTCGAGGCCGGGGGCAATTGCCCCTTGAGCGAATTCGGCAAGACCGTCGTCAAACACAACGTCAAGCTGATCGGACCGGCCAACCTGCCGTCCTCCATCGGCCAGGACGCCAGTATTCTCTATGCCAAGAACCTGTTCAATTTTCTCTCGACCATGGTCGACAAGGGGACCAGGTCCATGAAAATCGACTGGAACGACGAACTGGTGAAGGGCACCTGCGTCACCCATGACGGCAAGGTGGTCCACCCGGCCCTTGCCGGCGCCCAGGTTGGAGAAGGAGGCAAGTGATGGATCAGATCGTTCAGGGAGCGGGCCAACTCGCCGGGCAGGCGGAGGCGCTGGCGCAGAGCGCCAAGGCCCTGGCCGCCCAGGCGGCGGAGGCCGCATCCCACGCCACCGCCACCGCCGCCGCCGTGGGGCATGGCGACGGGGCCTTTCTCAACCTGTTCACCGTGTTCGTGCTGGCGGTTTTCATCGGCTACTATGTGGTGTGGCGGGTGACTCCGGCCCTGCATTCCCCGTTGATGGCGGTGACCAACGCCATTTCGTCGGTGATCGTCGTCGGCGCTCTGCTGGCGGCGGGCCCGGCCCAGTTCGGCGCGTCCAAGGCCCTCGGCTTCTTCGCCGTGGTCCTGGCATCGGTGAACATCTTCGGGGGGTTCCTCGTCACCCAGCGCATGCTGGCGATGTTCAGGAAAAAGAGCAAATAGGGGGTCCGGATGTCTGCAACGTCAATGACTGCACTGGCCTATCTGGTTGCCTCCGTCGCCTTCATCCTGGCGCTGAAAGGGCTGTCCAGCCCGGAAACGGCGCGCCAGGGCAACCGGTACGGCATGGTGGGAATGGCCATTGCCATCGTCACCACCCTGGCCTCGCCGGTGGTCGCCGATTACACCTGGATCGTGATCGCCCTTCTGATCGGCGGGACCATCGGCTATGTGATCGCCAAGAAGATCGAGATGACGGCCCTGCCCCAGCTCGTGGCCGCGTTCCACAGTCTGGTCGGCCTCGCCGCCGTGCTGGTGGCCGGGGCGGCCCTGTTCTCGCCGGAGGCCTACGGAATTGGAACCGTCGGCCATATCCATGCCGGAAGTCTGGTGGAGATGTCGCTGGGCACCGCCGTGGGCGCCATCACGTTCTCCGGCTCGGTGATCGCGTTCGGCAAGCTCCAGGGACTCATCTCCGGGCAGCCGGTGACGTTTCCCATGCAGCATCCGTTGAATGCCGCCCTGGGCGTTCTTCTGGTGATTTTCGTCGTCTGGTTCGCGTCGAGCGAGTCCTACACGGCCTTCTTCCTGATGACGATTCTGGCCTTCGCGCTCGGCTTCCTGATCATCGTGCCCATCGGCGGAGCCGACATGCCGGTGGTGATTTCGATGCTCAATTCCTATTCGGGATGGGCGGCGGCGGGCATCGGGTTCACCCTGGGCAACAGCCTCCTGATCGTGACCGGCGCGCTGGTGGGGTCTTCCGGCGCGATCCTGTCCTACATCATGTGTAAGGGGATGAACCGCTCCATCTTCAACGTCATCCTCGGCGGATTCGGCGGCGAGACTGCGGCGGCGGCTGGGGGCGGCGGCAGTGGCGGCAAGACGGCCAAGTCCGGCTCGGCCGACGACGCGGCGTTCATCATGAAAAACGCCTCGAAGGTGATCATCGTCCCCGGTTACGGCATGGCGGTGGCCCAGGCCCAGCACTCGCTGCGGGAGATGGCGGACCGGCTCAAGGCCGAGGGCGTGACGGTCATGTACGCGATCCACCCAGTGGCCGGCCGGATGCCGGGGCACATGAACGTGCTGCTGGCCGAGGCCAACGTTCCCTATGACGAGGTCTTCGAACTGGAGGCGATCAACCACGAATTCTCGACCGCCGACGTGGCCTTCGTCATCGGCGCCAACGACGTCACCAATCCTTCCGCCAAGACCGATCCGTCGAGCCCGATCTTCGGCATGCCGGTCCTGGACGTGGAGAAGGCGAAGACGGTCCTGTTCCTGAAGCGCTCGATGGCGTCGGGCTATGCGGGCGTGGACAATCCCCTGTTCTTCGCCGACAACACCATGATGCTGTTCGGCGACGCCAAGAAAATGACGGAGGAAATCGTCGGGGCCCTCGGCTGATGGTCCATCTGGTCCGGAGCATCCCCGTTTCCGGCATGAACGGCGCGTCCTGTGAGGACCGTATCCGGGAGAGCGTCGGAGCGATGCCCGGCGTTCTCGGCGTCTCCGCCAGTCACCGGCGGGGGCTGGTCCGGGTCTCCTATGATCCGTGCCGGGTCCGCCTCGACGAGGTGGAGGAGTGCCTGGGCGGACTCGGTTACGGCCAGCCCCGGTCCTGGCTGGCCCGTCTGCGGCGCTCGTGGAACCACTTCAGCGAGGAGAACGCGCTGGATGGGATGAAGTCTGTCCGCGTCTGTTGCAGCAGACAACCGCCGCGCCGCTGAGGCGGAAAGCTGGATCAGCCGGATTTCCGCAGCCGGGCCGTGGCCGGGTTTCCCCTGGCTTTTCTGTTTTCGAGGGCGCGCAGGGCCACGTATGTCGCCCAGCCGACCATTCCCATCACCGCAATGAAGGAACCGTAGGAAACGGGCCAGGGGATGTCCCGGGTCATCATGGAGAACTCGGACATGCCGCCGATTCCGGCGATCACGTTGAGCGGCATGAAGACGACGCCGGCCACGGTCAACTGGGAAACCCGCTTGTTCTGATTGATGTTGATGAAGCCGACGATCGCGTCCATCAGGAAGTTGATCTTGTCGAACAGGAACGAGGTGTGGCTGTTGAGGGACTCGATGTCGCGCATGATTTCCCGCGCCGCCTCGGTCTGCGGCTCCGAGAGGAATTTGCCGCGAATGAGGAACGAAACCGCCCGCTGGGTGTCGAGCATGTTGCCGCGGATTCGTCCGTTGAGGTCCTCTTCCGCGGCGATGTCGGAGAGAATCCGGGCCGCGTTGGCGTCGCTCACCGTCTCGCTCAGGACTTCCTGTCCGACGCGGCGCAGGGTCGAGTAGGTGTCCTCCAGGGAATCGGCGGAGTACTCCACGTCGGTGCTGTACATTTCCAGGAGCAGGTCCTTGCAGTCGGACAGGGCGCCCGGGCGGTTGCGCGCCCGCAGGCGTTGCAGGCGGAAGACGGGGAGTTCCTCGTTGCGGAGAGAAAACAGGATCTCTCCATGCACGATGAAGGCGACGGGCACGCTGCGGATATCCCCTTCCCGGTCCAGCAGGAAGTTGGAGTGGAGATGGACCTCGTCGGTTTCCTCCACGTAGAAACGGGCGCTGACCTCCAGATCGGTCAACTCGTCCGGGTCCGGCAGGTCCAGGCCGTAGCGCCGGGCGATCCAGTTGCGTTCCGAGCGGGACGCCCCAAGGACGTCGATCCAGATCGGCCGGATATTCTCGAAATCCTTGCGGCTGGCGATGTTGATCACCTGCACCCGCCCGTCGATCAATTCGAAGGCGCTGATCTGGCCCTCCAGGAACCGGAGTTCGCGTTCCCCCGCCAACTCTTCCCCGAGGGCGTCGGAGGTTTCCCACAGAATATCGTCCTGCCGCTCCGGGCCGATCTGGGCCCACAGCCGCTTCGCGTCCTCGGCGGACAAGGAATCCAGGGTCCGCCCGATTTCCGAGGCGGGCGTCCGCGCCAGGATCGCCTGTAACTCGGCGGAGTGCTGCCGCTGCACCACGGAGCCCACCAAGTCCTGGCGCCGGGTGGTCTGGGCGCTGCTGACGCTCTCCACGATCTTTTGCCGGGTCAACACGTCCGTGATGTCGTGAAGGGACATGGGCCGGCTCCTACGAACGCCGAGGCGAGAACGGGTTGAGGCCGTCGGCGAGGATGGCGAGGCCGAGGCGGGCCTTGTTGCGCATGTCCTTGAACGAGCGCAGCCGCGTCAGTTCCCGGAGCAGCCGCGACGGGTGGAAGTAAAAGCTGCGGGTGGCGGAATTCTTGAGCTTCATCAGGGTGGCCCGGTCGAGCTTGTCCTCGACCACGAACGGAATCCGGTAATCGGGCTCGGGGTCGAGGGCGAAGTCGCGCCAATAGTCTCCGGGAATGATGCCCTTCTCCCGCGCGGCGTCGTAGATGGCGGTGCCGGGATAGGGGATGAGGACGCCGAAGGAGACGTAGTCGGGATCAAGCTCGCGGGCGAAGGCCATGGTCAGCCGGGCGTCCTCCAGGGTCTCGTCCAGGAATCCGAACATGAAATAGGTCATGACCGTCATTCCCACCGACTTGGCGATGCGCACGCCCTCGCGGGCCTGCTCCAGCTCCATGAACTTTCCGGTTTCCTTGAGGATGCGGGGCGAGCCGGTTTCGACGCCGAAATGAACCCGGTAGCATCCGGCCTGTTTCAAAAGCTCGTAAAGATCGGGGGTGACCCGGTTGACCCGGTCGCGGATCGCCCAGTTGACCTTGATGCCGGAGTCGATGATGCCTTGGCATATCTCCATCGCCCGGGCCTTGCCCCAGGTGAAGGTGTCGTCATAGACCTGGACGTCGGCAATCCCCAACTCCGCGATCTGGCGGAATTCCTCGACCACCTGTTCGGCGGTGCGGGCGTAGACCTTCTGGACGTCCATCTTGCAGAACACGCACTTGTACGGGCACCCCCGCGAGGTGACCATGGTCGTCTCGTAGTCGCTGGGCGTCAGCACCGAGGAATAGCGGCGCACGTCGAGCAAGGTGCGGTCCGGGGGCGGAATGGCGGTCAGGTCGCGCACCATCACCAGGGGCTCGGGAGGAG
>JADGDA010000181.1 GCA_015228695.1 Alphaproteobacteria bacterium | reverse complement strand
CGCCTATGCCGCCTTCGATACCGCGGCGGAGCGGATCGCGACCCAGTTGCGCCGCTATAAGCAGCGCCTCGGCAAGCACAAGGGGCGGACCGACGCCACCTCCATTCCCGCCCAGTACCACATTCTGGCGGCCCCGGGGGAAGAGGACGTTCCCGTCGAGCAGCCTCACCCGATGGTCATCGCGGAGATGACCGCCGACGTTCCCGTCTGCACGGTCAGCGGCGCGGTGATGCGGCTCGATCTGGCCGAGGCCCCTGCCATCATGTTCCGCAACAGCGCCCACGGCGGCCTCAACATGGTCTACCGCAGGCCCGACGGTAATATCGGCTGGGTCGACCCGCATAAGGCCGGCGCCAACGGCGGCGGCTGATTCCGTCCAGGAGACTCGCCGCGATGGAAATCGCCGATCTCATCACCCCGGACTGCGTCATCCCGAACCTCAAGGCCTCCAGCAAGAAACAGGCCTTGCAGGAGATGGCCCGTCGCGCCGCAGACCTGAACGATCTGCCGGAACGGCAGGTGTTCGAGGTCCTGCTGGAGAGGGAGAGGCTGGGCACGACGGGGGTCGGCCACGGCATCGCCATCCCTCACGGCAAGCTCCCCACCCTGGACCGTCTCCATGGCGTGTTCGCGAGACTCGCCCGTCCCATCAACTTCGAGTCCATCGACGAGCAGCCGGTGGACCTGATTTTCCTCCTCCTGGCCCCGGAATCGGCGGCGGCCGAGCACCTGAAGGTGCTGGCGCGGGTCTCCCGCCTGCTCCGGGATCGGGCCGTGTGCGAGAAACTACGCGGCGCCACCACGGCGGAAGCCATCTACGCCATCCTCACCGAGGCGCAGGCGACGCGGGCGGCGTAATCCGGTTTCCGGAGCGGAAACCGGATCAGTACTCCTCCTTGTTCTTCCACATCTCCTGGGTGAAGCGGACCACCCGGTTGCGCCCCCCTTCCTTGGCCTGATAGAGCGCGACGTCGGCGAACTTCACCGCCTGCCAGAAATTCTCGCTGTCGGAGGGGAAGGAGGACGCGCCGATGGAGATGGTCTTTTTCAGCGTGGTGGAGCCGATCTGAATCGCCATCTTCTCGACGGCGACGCGGATGGACTCGGCGATCCGGTCCGCCCCCTCCGGCGCGGTGTCGAGCAGAATGATCAGAAACTCCTCGCCGCCATAGCGGATGACCATGTCCGACGATCGCACCGCCCCGCGCATCACCTTCGCCAGGGCCTTCAGCACGGTGTCGCCGGCGACGTGACCGTGGGTATCGTTGACCATTTTGAAATGGTCGAGATCGAGCATGAGAATGGCGATCTGGGCCTTGCGCCGATGGACTCCGGCGACCAGCGGTTCGGCATACTCCTCCAGAAAACGCCGGTTGTTAAGGCCGGTCATCGGATCGCGCAGGCTGGATTCCCGCAGGGTCTCCATCAGCCGCTTCGTCTCCAGCACCGGGGCGGTTTCGCGCAGATAGACGTTGATGAAGGGGATCAGGGCCGGCAGGCGGGCCACTTCCTCCGGCGCCGCGACCAGTTGCAGCACATTGCCGACGCTGCCCGACAACATGATCGGGATGCAGACGTGCTTGCGGTCCGGTGCGTCCTCCGGCGGCAGGAACGCATAGCAGATGCCGGGATTCGCGATGCCGTCCACCAGATGTCCGGTCCGCCGGGCCCGGCATCCCTCGCTGCGGACCATGATCAGCGGGTCGCACCAGCGGCAGGTGTCGTTCTCGTGACCGTCCACGAACAGGGGAGTCATCCGGTTCTTGTCCGTCGCCACCTCATAGAACGAAAATTCGCGGAGGTGGAATTCCTCGCCCAGCATGCGGGCCAGCCGCGCGTGGATTTCGCCCTTGGTTTCGTCCTCCTCGATGGCCTGCTTGAAATGGGCCGCTTTCGTGAGGCTGTCGATCATGCCGTTGGTCGCGTCGAGCAGGTTTTCATCGGCGCCGGGCACGCGGTTGGTCAGGCGGGCGACATTGTTGCCGATGCGGTTCAATCCCTCGTCCAGGAACGCCAGCAGGCGGTTCATGTCCATGGCGATCTTTCCAAGCTCGTCGCTGGTCTGCCCCTTCAATTGGGCCTTGAAATCCCCGCGCAGGGCCCTTTGGACCGCCTGTTCGACCTCGGCGGCGGTGGCCGTTATCGGCCGGATGACCCGGCGGATGAGGAAATAGGTCACCAGCGCAAACACGAGGACGACGGCGACGATGCCGGCAACCGTCCAGATCGCCTTTTGTTTCAGGTCGCCGATGGACATGACCATGGTGACCGCCCCCAGCACCGTGCCTTCGGACACCTTGTGGCACTGGATGCAATTGGGCGTGCCCCGGCTGCTGGCGATGAAGGGAATGGTGCCCCGGAAGCTGGTGTCCTCTTTCGTCTCCATCACGCGGTATTGGGGAATGCCGGTGCTCAGCACTTCCCGCTCGATTTCATCGACCGGCGCTTCCTCCTTCAGCCCGGAGCCGAACTGCTCCATGACCATCGGGGCGCGGACGACGCGCGCCGAGGACAGCCCCTGCACCTCCATCAGCCGCCGGAGAAAGCTTTCCCGTTTGTCGATGACCCCGTTGATCATCGATTCGGTCAGGTCGACGCGGACGATTTCCGCCGCCGTGCGCAGATGCTCGGTCGCCGAGGCGATGGAGTAGGTCCGAAATGCGTACAGATTGATCGTGACGACGACCGCAATCAAACTGGCCGCGATGACGGCGAAAAACAGACTCACCTTAGCGTTCAGCTTCAAACCCGCCTCCTGCGGAAAAGGTCTGGTCCCCGACCGATATCAAACGAAAATTATCCTCCGTCAAGCCCGTCGTCGTGTTTTCAGCGGCACATTCCGGATTCAAGAGCGTTCAGCACCGTTTCCGCCATCAACCGGTGGCCAGCCTCGTTGTAATGGTTGTGGCGCCCACGGGGAAACAAGGTCAGGGGGTCGGGATGAGCGCGCAGGGCCCGGACGCCGTCGATGAACGGCAGGCCGAGGCCCTCGACGACCCGCCGCACCCCGTCATGCAGGGACACCAGTTCGGAGGTCGCCCCGGTGTCCCTCTGCGGCAGATAGACGAAGGCGAGGCAGCCGTTCCAGGCCTTCACGGTCCGATCCGCCTCGGCCAGGATCGCGCGGAACAGGGCGTAATCGGGACGGTCGGCCGAGGTGGACGGCAGGCGCAGCAAGGAGCGGACCCGCGACAGCCCGGTAATGCTGGTCAAGGTCTGCACGATACCGGCGTCGGTTTCCCGCCGCCCGTCACCCGAGGCGATCAGATCCTCCACATGGCGGACGAGCAGCCCGCCCGCCTCGGCCGGGCGGCCCGCCTGCCGGAATCCCGGTTCGAGATAGCGCATGAGCAGGGGACTGCGCCGTTCGATGTCCAGGTCGCCGGGAATGTCGTTGCCCTCGTAGAAGAACCAGAGGACGATCCGGGGCCGGCGTTCCGGGAGAAACTCCTTAAGGCCCGCCAACTCCAGAAGGGGGCCGTTTCCCGACATGCCGAGGGACAGGGTCTTCGGGTGACGGCCCCGGATCAGGCCGATGAACGACGCTTCGGGCTGTACGCAATACCCTTGGGTGAAGGAATCGCCGACGGCGGCGATGTCCACTCCTCCTTCCCCCGGCCACAGACCGCGCGGGTTCGCGAATCCCAGTTCGTCGGCGTCGAACAGCACATAGGCGCCGCTCTCGTTGCACAGCACCGTCCGCACGCCGGGAATGCCCGACAAGGGCAGAAACTCGGCGCCGTCGAGGCGGAGGGGCGAGTGGAGCGTGCCCTTGAGCGATGTTTGCATCAGGTACTGGGGAAACACCGAGGGGTAGGCCATGACCCCTTGACGCCGGAGGTCGCGGACGACTTCATACTTGGTGCGGGGATCGAAATCCGCCGTGGGGGCCGCGTCCACCGCCCTGGGGCGGAAGGTCATCAGGACCTCGAAGGCGTAAAGGGCGAAGACCGCCGCGAACAGGGACACCGCCAGGGACACGCGAAGCGCCGGGGCAAGCCGCATCCCGACCACGCACGCCGCTCCTCCCGCCACCGGCAGCCCGAGGAAGAACGCCGCGCGCATCGGCGAGGTCAACAACCGGTCGTGATGGAGAAGAACGAAGCCGAGGACCGCAAGACACAGCAGCCCCCCCCCGATGAAGACCAGATCGGCGAACAGACGCGCCGATTTCGCGAGCGTCGGCATTTTCAGGCCCTTACCTCCGGGAAGACGCCAGCCCGGCTCCGATCGCCTCCGCCACGACGCGGTAGCCTTCCTCGCTGTAATGCGAGCCGGGATATTGGAACAGGGCCGCCGTGTCCTTCTCCAAGGCAAAGGCGGCATGGACGTCGATCACCTGTAAGCCGAGCCCCTGGGCCGTCCGGAGCACCCGCCGGCGGATGTCGTCGAGCAGCAGGCTGTTGTGCCCGGCCGCGAAATAACGCGACGAATCCGGCAGATAGACCACGATCAGCCGTCCTCCCCAGGACCCGGTCAGACCCTTGGCCGCCGCCAGGGCGCGTTCGAGCAGATCGTGATCCGGCGGATCGGCCACCCCCAGGGAGACCTCGTCGAGTCCCAGCCGTCCCCGCAGGTTTTCAAGGGTCAGGAACTCCAGCAGCCGATCGTGGGGACGGTCGAAGCGGGCCATGGCCTCCACCAGACGTTCGTCCAGATACCGCTTCAAAAGAACCGAGACTTCGCCGGCGCGGACGAACAGACGCTGGCTGAAGGACGGGTCGTCGACATAGGACATCAACAGGGGCGAACGGCGCTCGAAGGCGCTGTCCTCCGTGAGGTCGTTGCCCTCGAACAAAAACCAGAGGACGACGCCGGGGCGCATGGGCTCAAGGTATTCCTTGATGGAGGCCAGCTCCGACAAGGGCCCGAACCCACTGACCCCCAGGTTGATCACCGCGCCGTGACGGGCGCGCAGATGGGCGGCCACGTTCCTGTCCGACGGCACGCAGCTTCCATGGGCGAAGGAATCCCCGACTATTGCCAACGACGGGGAGGCTACCGACGGGGAGCCCGCGTTCCACACCCCGTCCGGATTGTGAAATCCGTGGCGGTCGCTGTCGTAGACCAGCCACGCCTTGCCCTCGATGCAGGAAACCACCCGTTTCCGGGGCAGGCTGGCGAGGGGCAGAAACGGCTTGCCCTCCGCCGTCAGCGCCGGGACCAGAGACCCGTCGGACGCGGGCAGAAGCAACGTCTTGGCCCGCATCACCGGATAGGCGTCGATCCCTTGGGCGCGCAGGTCGGAAATGACCTCGATCTTGCTCCGCCGGTCGCCGCCGCCGTGAACGCGGGTGTCCTTTTCCCATCCGAGAACGAACTCCGCCCCGTAAAGCGCCGGGATGACCGCGACGAGGCACAGGGCGATGCTCGCCCTGGCATCCCGGGACAGG
>JADGDA010000180.1 GCA_015228695.1 Alphaproteobacteria bacterium | reverse complement strand
CGGGCTCGATCCCGGAGACGCCAGCAACAACCAAGCCGTCGTGGCGGAAAGAACCCAGGTCGCCCCCCCCGCCAGCCAGTGGACCGCCGACACGGCCATGGTGCCGATCTGCTCGGCCTGGAGGAGCACGATGGTGCCGGCCGCCAGGGCGGCAAAGCAGGACCTCCACCCGATCGGCCGTCCCGCCCCGAGCAGCAGGACGATGCCCAGCGCGGCCGAGGCGGCGAACTGAAGGAGCCAATGGGGATGCTCGCTCAACGGGCCGGTCAAAGGGAATTTGGGGTCCCGGTCGACGTCGTAAAGCCCCCAATAGCCGCCCACCGTCCCTTCGAGCACCCGTTTCCAGGGCTGGTCCAGGGCTTCGATCAGGTTGTAATCCACCTTTCTGGCCTCGGCCAGGGTCACGAACTGGCGGATGAACCGGGCCTGATTGACCCGGCCGGGCTCGGCCGGACCGCGCATGCGCCCGGCGCTGGGCCAGCCGACCTCGCCGATCAGGATTTTCTTGTCGGGAAAGGCGCGCTCGACCTTGGCCAGAATCCGCTCCACATGGGCCAGCGCGTCGTCCACCGACATCGGCTCGTCCTCCCAGAACGGGAGGATGTGAATGGTGATGAAGTCCACATCCCGGGCCAGTTCGGGGTTGCGCAGCCAGAACTCCCAGACGTCGGCGTAGGTGACCGGCACCGGGCTCCGTCGGCGCACGTCGCGGAGAATCTCGCCCAGCCGGGACGCGGGCAGTTCTCCGCGCAGGAGGGTCTCGTTGCCGACGACGATGGCCCTGACCGTGTCGGGATAGGCCTTGGCGAGGGCCAGCGCCCGGTCGGTCTGCATCGTGTCGAGGGGCGGATTGCCGGATATCCAGGCCCCGAGCAGCATCTTCATCCCACGGGCGTGGGCGAGCCTCGGAACCTCATGCAGTCCCTGATCCACCGCATAGGTGCGCACGCAGCCGAAACGGGGGGACAGCAGGGCAAGATCGGAGTCGATGGCCTCCGGCGGGATGACGTCCGAGGGGTTGAGGGGCGACTGATCGGGCAGGTAGGGTGCGAACGAGGCGCAGGAAAGCTTCGGCGACGACACGTCGGGAAGGGACACCGGCCGGCCCAGGACCCACCAGAACGCAAACGTCGAAACGAGCGCCGCAAGGAACGCGGCGACGGTGGACACGCCCGATTTCATGGATGCGATCTTCCCCGTAGTGTACAACGTCGCCGATGAATTACCGCCATATCTACCACGCTGGCAACTTCGCCGACGTCTTCAAGCACGCGACCCTTGCCCTGATCGTCAGGCATCTGACCCTCAAGGACAAGTCGTTTTGCGTTCTGGACACCCACGCCGGAGTGGGAGCCTATGATCTTGGTTCCGAGCAGGCGCTCAAGACCGGGGAATTCCGCGACGGGATCGGGCGGGTGCTGGCCTCGCCGGAATGCCCCCCGAGCCTCTCGCCGTACCTGGACGTGGTCCGCGACCTCAACCCCGGAACCGGGGGCGCACTGCGCCGCTATCCCGGCTCGCCGCTGCTGGCGCGCGCGCTGATGCGGCCCTGCGACCGGCTGGTTCTGGCGGAACTCCATCCCGAGGACGCGGAGTCCCTGGCGGCGCTGTTCCGCCATGACCGGCGGGTTTCGGTGCAACGCATGGACGGCTACGCCGCCGTCAAGGCCTTTCTCCCCCCTCCGGAGCGGCGCGGACTGATCCTCGTCGATCCGCCGTTCGAGGAGCGGGACGAGGCTCAACGGCTGGCAGACGCCCTCAAGGCCGTGCATCGGCGCTTCGCGACCGGGATCACCATGCTTTGGTATCCCATCAAGGACCGGGCTCCGGTCGCCGCTTTCCACGACGCCCTGGAGGCCTCGGGCATCCGCTCGTTGCTGATTGCCGAGCTGCTGATCCGGGCGGACGATGATCCCGGACGCCTCAACGGCTGCGGCCTCGCGCTGGTGAACGCCCCGTGGACCCTGCCGGGCGCGCTGGCCGGGTTTCTGCCCTTTCTGTGCCGGACCCTGGGGCGCGATCCGGGCGCCCGCTGGCGGGTGGACCGGCTGGTGGGGGAATGATCACCCATCCTCGTAGTGGAACAGCGCCCCGAGGCCGAGCAGGGCGATGATGACCGGCGGCGACCACGCCGCCAGCCACACCGGCAGGCTGGCCGACTCGCCCAGCTTGTAGATGAGCTTCGAGAAGAAGAACAGGACGAACCCCGCGATCACCCCCGCGACCATCCGCGTCAGCACGCCGCCGGAGCGTTGATTCGGCCGCATGGAAAAGGCCGCCGCCACCAGCACCATCGCGCACAGAAGGAGCGGCGAGGCCACCAGCGACAGGAAGTGCAGCCTGTGTTTCAGGGCCGAGAAACCGGCCTTCTCGAAAAAGCGGATGAAGATGGGGAGGCGCCAGAACGACATCGTCTCCGGTGAGGCGAAATTCTGCTGAATCCTGTCGAGGGACAGGCTGGACGGCATCTCCAGGGAGTCGTGGTGTACGGACGGAAGACCGGGCTGCATGATCCACACGTCCTTCAGCACATAGACGTTGTCGTCGCTCAGTTTCCGGGCGCCCTTCGCCGTCGTGGCGCGGGCGCCGATGATCCCCGACCGGGCCTCGATCCGGCGCAGGAATTTGTCCTCGCCCTCGAAGACGAAGATGCTGATGCCGCTCATCGCGACGGTGAAGTCCTCCTGGTGCACCTGCTCGGCCCGGACCACGAATCGGGTGTCGTCGTGGGCCTCCCGCAGCCACATGCCCCGTTCCGAGAGGGTGAAGGGGCTGCCGAGACGGGATTCGATCAGTTGCCCCTGCATGTGCTCGTAGCGGGAATACAGGGCGGCGGCCAGGGGATTGACCGCCATCACGTTGATGATTCCGATCCCGAAGGCGATGGCGAGGACCGGAGCCAGGAATTGCCAGACCGAGACGCCGGACGCGCGGATCACCACCAGTTCGTGGCTCCGCGACAGCCGCCAGAACACGACCATGGCCCCCAGCATGACGCAGAACGGCAGAAGGATGTTGAACATGCTGGGCATCTTCAACAGCGCCATGCCCGCCAGCGTCGCGAACCCGACGCCGGCGGCGGCGCTCCGGCGGACGAGTTCGACCATGTCGAACAGCATGACCAATCCCATGATCGTCAGGATGGCGGCGGAGAAGGCGACCAGGAAATGCCGTCCCGTGTAGGTGTTCAGGACCAGGATGGGCCTCGCGAATGGAGTAAGCCGGCTCGGGAGCGAAATCGCCCTATGCCGCGGGTGGCGGTCTTTGGTAAGGCTATCGGGAAAACCCGCCACAGACAAGGGAGCCTCGAACATGGTCCGACTGACCCGCATCTACACCCGCGGCGGAGACAAGGGACAGACGTCGCTCGGGAACGGCGAGAGGGTGGCGAAACACAGCATCCGGGTCGAGGCCTACGGCACGGTGGACGAAACCAACGCCGTCATCGGCGTCGCCCGCCTGCATACGCGGGCGGACGGAAACGCGGAGGCGGACGCCATGCTGGCGCGGATTCAGAACGATCTGTTCGACCTCGGCGCCGATCTCTGCACCCCGCCCAAGGAAGGCGAGGCGGACCCGGAATGGGCGCTGCGGATCGTCCAGGCCCAGATCGACCGTCTGGAGCGCGAGATCGACGCCATGAACGACTCCATGGCCCCCCTGACCTCGTTCATTCTTCCCGGCGGCACTCCGGCGGCGGCGCAGCTTCATCTGGCGCGCACCACCTCGCGGCGGGCCGAGCGCATGATCACCGCCCTGTCCGAGGCCGAGCCCGAGGGGGTCAACCCCCTGGCAGTCAAATACGTCAACCGTCTGTCGGATCACCTGTTCGTCCTCGCCCGCCACCTGAACGACGGGGGAAAGGCCGATGTGCTCTGGGTGCCGGGGGGCAACCGGTAGGGCAGGGGTATCAGAGCCTGATCGTCGTCATTCCGCAGTTGTCCAGCCTTATGCCGGTCAGGTGGTTGAAGAAGGTTCCGTGACCGATCACGGCCAGGGTGCGGAAGGGCTGGGTCAGGAGCCAGGCGAGAAAGGCGTCGATGCGGGCGCGCAGGGTTGCTTCCGGCTCCAGGCAGACCGCCAGCGGGTCGCCTCCGGCCGTGTGCCACCACGGGTCGTCCAGATGATCGAAACGCAGCATGGGGAATTCCGCCGCCAGGACTCCGGGCGGGCGCCCGACGTCGCCGCTCGCCTCCAGGCACTCGCGCGCCAGGGCGTTCACCAGGATCGGCACGCCGCTGTCGCCGAAGGCTCCCAACGCCGTCTGGACCGCCCGGGTCAGCGGCGAGGTCACCACCGCCTCGACTCCGAGCCCCGCGACTTTTCCCCGCAGGGCCGCCACCTCGCCCACTCCCCGGGGGGACAGGGGGGCGTCGTAGATCAGGGGAGGCGACCAGGGGGAAACCGCGCAGGCCGCGTTGTAGGTGGACTGTCCATGGCGGATGAGATGCACGGTCTGTCCCATGGTCGCGCCTATTCCAACGGGGCGAACAGGGCTTCCAGGTCCTCGGGGGAGAGCTGGGCCGCCTCGTCCGCCGAACCGCCGTAGACGCCGTTGGCCAGCGCGCGCTTACGTTCCTGCAACTCCATCATCTTCTCCTCCACCGTGCCGACGGCCACCATCTTGTACACGAACACCGCCTTGTTTTGGCCGATGCGGTGGGCCCGGTCGGTGGCCTGGGCCTCCACCGCCGGATTCCACCACGGGTCGTAATGGATCACGGTATCCGCCGCCGTCAGGTTGAGGCCGGTTCCGCCCGCCTTGAGGCTGATGAGGAACAGAGGGATTTCCCCCGCCTGGAACCGATCCACCGGAGTCGTCCGGTCGCGGGTCTGTCCGGTCAGCTTGACGAAGGGGATTTCCGCGCGGGTCACCTCGGCCTCGATCAGCCCCAGCATTTCGGTGAATTGGGAGAACAGGAGAACCCGCCGCCCCTCGTCCACCAGATTCGGCAGCATGTCCATCAGCGAACGCAGCTTGGCCGAGGAAACGCCTTTCCGTCCGCTCGCGGTTTTCAGGAGCCTGGGATCGCAGCACACCTGACGCAGCTTCAGAAGGGCGTCGAGAATGGTGATCCGGCTCCGCGCAAGGCCGCGTTCGGCGATTTCCTCGCGGATTCGGGCGTGCATGGACAGGCGGATCGCCTCGTACAGGTCCCGCTGCGGGCCGTCGAGTTCCACCCCTTGCAGGATTTCGGTCTTCGGGGGCAGATCGGCGGCCACCTGCTCCTTGGTGCGGCGGAGAAGGAACGGGCGCACGCGCCGGGCCAGCACCGCGCGCCGGGTCTCGTCCCCGCGTTTTTCGATGGGAGTCCGGAAAAACCGGCGGAACCAGGCCTCGTCGCCGAGAAAACCGGGGAGCAGGAAATCGAACAGCGACCAGAGTTCCCCCAGATGGTTTTCCATCG
>JADGDA010000017.1 GCA_015228695.1 Alphaproteobacteria bacterium | reverse complement strand
GCACGCCCCGCATGCGGCCCCTTTCGTTGACTGGTTTTGCGCGTTGTTTCAGATAAATGATAGGGGCGCCCCCTGATAGGGTTGCCCCGGTCGAACATGGGAGTTTGTCTTGAAGTACGTCAGCACCCGAGGACAGGCGCCGGTTCTTTCCTTCGACGACGTTTTGCTGGCCGGTCTTGCCCGCGACGGGGGGCTTTATGTCCCGGAGACTTGGCCCGAGTTCGAGCCGGAGGAGATCCGGGCGTTCCGCGACCTTGATTATCCCGCCCTGGCGGTGCAGGTGATGCTGCCGTTCGTCGGCGCCGCCGTCACCGAGGACGAGTTGGCCGAAATCGTCGCCGCCGCCTATGCCGGATTCGGCCACAAGGCCGTCGCCCCCCTGAAGCAGCTCGGCCGTAACGAATGGCTGATGGAGCTGTTCCATGGTCCGACCCTGGCTTTCAAGGACTACGCCATGCAGTTCCTGGGGCGGATGTTCGATCATGTCCTCGGCCAGCGCGGGCAGCGGGTGACCGTCGTCGGCGCGACCTCGGGCGACACCGGGTCGGCGGCCATCGAGGCGTTCCGCGACCGCGAGGCGGTGGACGTCTTCATTCTCCACCCCAAGGACCGGGTTTCGGACGTGCAGCGCCGCCAGATGACCACGGTGCTGTCCGCCAACGTCCACAATATCGCCGTCGAGGGTTCTTTCGACGACTGTCAGGACATCGTGAAGGGCATGTTCAACGATCCGGCCTTTCGCGACGACATGGGGCTTGCCGCGGTCAATTCCATCAACTGGGCCCGGATCATGTCCCAGGTGGTGTACTACTTCTGGGCCGGAGTGGCCCTGGGCGCCCCCGACCGGCCGATCGCCTTCGCGGTGCCGACCGGCAATTTCGGCAACGTGTTCGCGGGCTATACCGCCCGCCGCATGGGGTTGCCGGTGGACGGCTTCGTCGTCGGCTCCAACAGGAACGACATTCTCACCCGCTTCTTCGAATCGGGCGAGATGACCACCCGCGCCGTGGTTCCCACGTTGAGCCCGAGCATGGACATCCAGATTTCGTCCAACTTCGAGCGGCTGCTGTTCGATATCCACGGCGCCGATGGGGCCGAGGTGGCGCGGCTGATGAGCGATTTCCGCCGGGACGGCACCTTCTCCATCGCTCCCGGCCTGTTGCAGGAAACCCGCGAACTGTTCCGGGGGTTCAGCAGCGACGACGAGGAGACCAAGCGCATGATCGCCCAGGTTTACGCCGAAACGGGCGAGATCCTGGACCCCCACAGCGCGGTGGGCGTCGCGGCGGCGCGGGCCGGTTGGGCGGAGCCGGACGTGCCGATGGTCATCCTGGCCACCGCCCACCCGGCCAAGTTCCCGGCGGCGGTGGAGGAGGCGACCGGCATCCGTCCGGGCCTTCCCGCGAGCCTTGCCGGCCTGTTCCAGCGGCGGGAACGCTGCGACGTCCTTCCCAACGACCTTGCCGCCGTGAAAGCCCACGTGCGTGCGCGGTCCCGATGGAGGAATTGACGCTCCGATGACGATCGATGTCACGACTCTGCCCAACGGCCTGCGGGTCGCAACCGATACGATGGACACGGTGGAGACCGTTTCCCTCGGCGTCTGGGTGGACGTCGGCGCCCGTCACGAACCGGAGGCGATCAACGGCATCTCCCATCTGCTCGAACACATGGCCTTCAAGGGCACCGAGCGGCGCAGCGCCCAGGACATCGCCACCGAGATCGAGGACGTGGGTGGCCATCTGAACGCCTACACCTCCCGCGAGAACACCGCCTACTACGCCAAGGTCCTGAAGGACGACGCGCCGCTGGCGCTGGACATCATCGCCGACATCATCCAGCACTCGGTGTTCGATCCCGAGGAGCTGAAACGCGAACAGGCGGTGGTGGTGCAGGAGATCAATCAGGCCTTCGACATCCCCGACGACATCATCTTCGACTATTTCCAGGCCGTGGCCTATCCCGAACAGGCCTTGGGACGCCCCGTCCTCGGCACCGCCGACGTGGTGCGTTCGGTCACCCGCGACACCATCGCCACCTATCTGCGCGACAGCTATCACGCGTCACGGATGGTTCTGGCGGCGGCGGGACGGATCGAGCACGCCCGGATGGTGGACATGGCGGCGGACGCCTTTTCCAATCTGCCGGGACAGAGCCCGCTCGCCGACGACCCGGCCCGGTACCGGGGCGGCGACTTCCGCGAGAGCCGCGACCTGGAGCAGGTGCATCTGGTCCTGGGGTTCGACGGCGTTCCCTACGATGATCCGGACTATTACGCCTCGTCGGTCCTCTCGGGGCTGCTCGGCGGGGGCATGTCGTCGCGGCTGTTCCAGGAAATCCGGGAAAAGCGGGGGCTTGCCTATACCATTTACTCGTTCGCGTCGTCGTATCAGGACGGGGGCCTGTTCGCCGTTTATGCCGGCGCCGGAGACGAGGAGGTCGCGGAACTGGTCCCGGTTCTGTGCGACGAGATCGTCAAGGTGACCCAGGACGTTGCCGACGACGAGGTCCGACGGTCCCGGGCCCAGATCAAGGCGAGCATCCTGATGGGGCTGGAAAGCACCTCCTCGCGCTGCGAACAGTTGGCGAGGCAGCTTCTGGTCTTCGGCCGCCCCATTTCGCCCGAGGAGGCGGTGGCCAAGCTGGAGGCGGTGCACGCCGGATCGGTGACGTCCCTGGCGCGGCGGATTCTTTCCTCCGCTCCGTCCCTTGCCGTCCTCGGACCCCATGAACGGGTCGAATCCCTCGACGGCATCCGTTCCCGTCTGGTTTTGTGATGCCGGTCCTGTCCCCCGTCGTTGCCCCCGTCGTTCTGCTGGTCATCTCCAACGTGTTCATGACCATCGCTTGGTACGGGCATCTGAAATTCACCGACAAGCCCCTGTGGACGGTGGTGGTGGTGAGTTGGGCCATCGCCCTGGTCGAGTACTGCTTTGCGGTGCCGGCGAACCGGATCGGCCACGGCGCCTATTCCGCCGCCGAGCTGAAGACCATGCAGGAGGTCATCACCCTGTCGGTTTTCGCCGTGTTTTCCGTGACCTATCTGGGGGAGCGGCTCGGCATCAATCACCTTATCGGGTTCGCGTTGATCTGCCTCGGCGCCTTTTTTGTCTTTAAGGGGCCGATCCGCTGACGCCATGACCCCTCGCCCGCGCTTTTATCATGACGACGGCCTCAACGTCCGTTCCTACGATGCGCGCGCGGACCTGGACGCGCGGCTGTTCGAGGATCATCTGCCGTTCTACGTCGGCATGGCGCGGGAGTGGGGCGGGCCGGTGCTGGAACTCGGCTGCGGGACCGGGCGCATCGCCCTCGCCATCGCGGAGGCCGGGATCGAGACGACCGGGCTCGATCTGTCCCGCCCCATGCTGGCGCGCGCCGAGGCCAAGCGCGCCGGAGCGGAGGACGGAATCGCCCGGAGGCTCCGGTTCGTCGAGGGCGACATGACCGATTTCGCGCTCGGGAGCCGGTTCCGGCTGGCGATCATCCCATTCCGGGGCTTTCAGGAACTGTTGACCGTCCACGATCAGCGGGCCGTTCTGGCCTGCCTGCGCGATCACCTGGAGGAGGACGGCCGCCTTGTCCTCGACCTGTTCGATCCCCGGCTGGAGGACGTGTTGCCCCCGGTGGATGACGGCGTCGCCACCCTGCCGGCCCTCGATCTGGGGGGCTCCGCGCTCAAGGTCGAGGTCCTGCGCCGGACCAATGCCCCGCTGACCCAGGTCCTGACCGAAATCTGGCGTTTTACAGAAACGGCCCCCGACGGCTCCGTTCTCCGGGTCGAGGAAGAGGTCCACAGTCTGCGCTGGACGTGGCGCTTCGAAATGCGCCATCTGCTGGAGCTTGCCGGGTTCGCGGTCGAGGCCGAACACTCGGACTTCCACGGCTCCCCTCCCGGACGCGGGCGCCAGCAGGTCTGGGTGGCGCGCCCGTCAGAGTCTGTTCGGAGTTGAGCCCGCCACGGCCTCCAGCGGATGGGGGGGCATGGGGACGTGCAGCACCCGCTCCTTCGGGATGCGGACGCGCACCGTGGTGCCGACGCCCGGAGAACTGGACACGACCAGGGAGCCGCCGTGCATCTCCACCAGGGATTTGGAGAGCGGCAGGCCCAGCCCCGTTCCCTCGTGACGGCGGGAAAGGGCGCCGTCGATCTGGCTGAACGGGGCCATCGCCACCGATATCTGTTCCTGGGTCATGCCGACCCCCGTGTCGCGCACGTCGATGCACAGCGCCCCGTCCCGGTCCAGGGTGGTCTCCAGCGTCACGACGCCGCCCGCGGGGGTGAACTTGATGGCGTTGCCGAGCAGGTTGAGGAGGATTTGTTTCAGCCGCCGCTGATCGCCGCGCACGCTCGGCAGGTCCGGGGAGGCGATCAGCGTCAGGGTGAGCCCCCCGGCGGTGGCCCGGGTCTGGACGAGCCGTCCCACGGCCTCGACCAGCTTCGTCAGGAAGACTTCCTCCTCGCTCAGTTCCAGCTTGCCGACCTCGATGCGGGAAACGTCGAGGATGTCGTTGATGACCTCCAGCAAGTGGCGGCCCGAGTCGAAGATGTGGGTCACGTATTCCTTGTACTGGGCGTTGGCGAGGGGACCGAACACCTCGGTGAGAATGATTTCCGAAAAACCGATCACCGCGTTCAACGGGGTGCGCAATTCATGGCTCATGTTGGCCAGGAACTCGGTTTTCGTCCGGTTGGCGATTTCGGCCTGTTCCTTGGCGTTGATGAGGGCGATTTCGGCTTGCTTGCGGGCGGTGATGTCCTGGGAGAAGCCGACGAGCCGGGAGGGGCGTCCGTCCTCTCCCCGCACCGCGCGCCCCCGTGCGAACATGAAACGCTCGCTGCCGTCGCGGTCGTTAATGCGGAATTCGACCTCCAGGGGGGTGCCTCGGGTCATCGCGGCCCGTGCCGCCGCATCGACCCGGGGACGGTCGTCGGGGTGGATGCGCGACAGGACGAAGGGGAAGTCGGGGGCCGAATCCTCCGGCAGGGAGAAATGGCGCGCCGTTTCCGCCGACCAGACCAAGCGATCGTCGCCCAGCCACCATTCCCAATATCCCACATGGGCCATGGTCTGCGCCTCGGTCAGCAGGGCCTCGCTCTTGCGCAGCGCCGTCTCGGCCTGTTTGAGCCGGGTGATGTCGGTGAAGGTGCTGACGGTCCCGCCGTCGGGAGTCTTGCTCTCGCTGACCAGAATCCAGTGGCCGTTGGCCTGTTCCACCTCGAACACGCCCTTCGGGTTCCGGTGGTAGGAAATGCGGGCGTTCAAGACGCTGTCGTCGATCGCAAGCCCCCGGATGCGGCCGCGAACCGCTCCCACCGCCGAACGGATGTACTTGTCGAAGCCCAGACCCGGCCGGATCATGTCGGCGAATTCGGGGAACATGAAACGGTACGAATCGTTGACGAGGACCAGATTGTCGTCGCGGTCCCACAGGCAGAACCCCTCGGGCAGGCTGTTCACCGCAGCCGTCAGGCGGGATTCCGCGTCGGCGGCCCGCGCTTCGGCCTCGATCTGGCGGGTCATGTCGGTGGCGGTGCCGCGATAGCCGATGAAGGCGCCCTCGTCGTTGAACACGGGCCTGCCGCTGATCCGGACCACCTTCCGGTCTCCGCTCCGGGGCTGGAAGCGGAACAGGAAGTCGCGGAACGGCCGATGGGCGCGCATGTCGTCCAGGTGCGCCAAAAGGCTGTCCCGATCCTGATCGGGAGAGGCGATTTCCTCCCGGGTCTTGCCGATCAGATTCTGGGGCTCGAACGGGCTGATTTCGTTCGCCCGATCCGAGAACCAGGTGAAGCGCAACTGATCGTCCATCTCCCAGAACCAATCGGACGAAGCCTCGGCGAAATCGCGGAATCGCCGTTCGCTGGATAGAAACTCGCGGCTGCGTTGGGCGACCCGGGTTTCGAGTTCGTCGCGGGCGCGCCGCAACTCGTCCTCCAGCACCCTGCGGTCGGTCACGTCCAGGACGAGACCGAAAAAGCCCTCGACCCGGCCGCGATCCCGATGGGGAATGAAGTGGGCGAGCACCCGCCGTTCACCGGTCTTCAACGTCATCACGGTTTCGAAGGTGACTTCCTGGCCCGACATCACGGCGTCGACCATCTCCCGGACTGGGGGGTAGTTCTCGCCCATCACGTCGGAGAAGGACCGGCCGACCATCGCCATCGGCTCGATCCCCAGCCAGTCCAGGTGTCTGCGGTTGGCGAAGGCGTAGCGTCCGCCACGGTCCACGTACAGGATTAGGCCGGGCATGGCCCCGGTGATGTCGCGCACCCGCCGCTCGCCGGCCTCGATCGCCCGCACCAGGGCGCTCCGCTCGGCGGAAACCTGCTCACCGATTCGGGAAAGTCCATGGCGGACGACCAGGAGGAGCGATCCCTGCGCCACGACGGCGGCGCCCGCTCCCCACAGGAGCCACTCCCAACGGTCCCCGACCGCCGCCGCCACCGTCAGCAACGCCACCGTGGCAACCAGTGTCACGGCCCCGGCCAGCGAATACCACCTCAGCAGCGGATACATGCCCGGTCCTTACGCCCAGTCGGTCCGGGAACATGGGAACCGACCCTCGACCACTCCGCACGACAGTTCACCATAGGGTGAAAGGCCCCTGACGGAAAGCAAATTGCGGCCCTCACGCCACCCGGCACCCTCTCAACTCGTGAACCAGCCAGAGCCCCAGCGTGAACAGCACGACGGCCCCGGCCTGATGGGTCGCCGCCAGCGGGGTGGGAACCACCAGGAGAAGCGTTCCGATTCCCAGGAGCAATTGGACCAGAGCCATCCCGGCAAAGGCGTTCAGGGCAAGCCGCGCCCTTTCCGGCAGCAGGGCGCGCCGTGTCCCGAGCCAGAGCAGCACGATCAACGACACCAGGGTTTCCGCCAGAATCCGATGGTCGAACTGCACCGTGACGGTGTTCTCGAACAGATTGAGCAGGGCGGGTTGCAGGGAGAAAAGACCCTCCGGCACCCAGCGGCCATCCATGAGCGGGAAGGTGTTGTAGGCGAACCCGGCGTCCAGCCCGGCGACGAAGCCTCCCGACAGGATGGTGACGAAGGTCAGGAGCACGAGGGCCATGGCGCGCTTGAGGGGAACGGGGCCGCGAGCCCGGTCGCTCCCGTACCGCTCGTCGGCGAGGAGGTCCAGGGCCAGCCAGAACATCGCGGCGAGGATGAGCACCGCCAGACCCAGGTGGACGGTCAGGCGGTATTGGCTGACGTCGGGGCGGGTGGACAGTCCGCTTGCGACCATGAACCACCCCATGCCGCCCTGCAAGCCGCCCAGGATGAAAATGCCGCCGAGGCGCCTCCCGAGCCGCCGGTCCACCCACCCGCGCGCCAGGAACCAGACGAACGGGACCAGGAACACGACGCCCAGCAGCCGTCCCCAATTCCGATGAATGAATTCGAGCCAGAAAATACCCTTGTACTCGGACAGGGTCATGCCGACGTTCTTTTCCTTGTACTCCGGATAGAGCTGATATTTCGCGAACGACTCCTGCCACTCCGATTCGCTCAGCGGCGGGAGAACGCTCAAGGGCCGCCATTCCACCATGGAAAGCCCGGATTCGGTCAGCCGGGTCAGGCCGCCCAGGACCACCATCACGAACACCATGGCGCAGCACGCGAGGAGCCACGCGGCAATCGGGCGATTGTGACTGTGCAAGGCGCTACCTCCGTACCGACGGCGTTTCGATGGGCAACCCGCGACCGCGATCGGTCAAAAAAATCTCAAGCGCCACGTATTCGTCGGACCCCAACGGATACGTCTCGGCGCGCATCTGCTCGTAGCAGGTCTCCAGGCGGCGGTGGAGGGACCCCAGCCCCTGCCACCCCAGGCGATAGGTCGGGAACCCGTTGACGTGGGCCTGGCTCAGGGTCTCCGCCCGCAGCTTCTCGCCCGGATGATCGTCGTGGCAGTGCTTGCACGACATGTCCAACTGGCCCCGGCGGGCGAAGTAAAGGGCTTTGCCGCGATCGATCCATTCCCGCATGGGGCCGTCGTCCGCCATGCTCATGGGCAGGCCGCGCGACTGCTGCTTGATCAGCGTCGTCATGGCCAGAAGCTGGGGGGATTCGTGCTCCCACGGCTCGGCCTTCATGGCCGCCACGCGGCAGAAATTGATCTGCCGCTCCACCGTGACCGGCCGGTTCATCGAGGCTTTCCACTTGGGATAGGAGACCGCCTTGCCGGCCATGCTCTCGACGGGACCGTGGCACGAGGCGCAGGACTTGCCGTTCGCCCCCTCCACTTCGGTCCACAAGCCACGACCCCGCTCCACCCACGCGAAGCCGGGGTTCATGATCTCGTCGTCCTGCATGGCCCGGGTTTCGGGCAGGGCATAGACGTAGCCGCTTCGCTTGGCCCCGACGATGTAGGGGGCCAGGGCCGCGTCGATGCGGGGGGCGGCCAGGGCCGCGTCGATGTGGGGGGCCGCGTCGACCGGGGAAGGCGAAGCCACCCCGGACTCGCCGGCGACGACCGGTCCCGGACAGGAGAAAACAGCAAGGACGAAGCCCGCCAGCGCGCACAAGACACCACGACTCATGGGCACCCGGACATCCTCCGTGCGGTCTCTCCCCTGCCGGTCCGACCGGTGGGCAGGATCAGCCCTCGACCGTGATCGTTTCGGTGGTCGTGAACACGGCCCCGCTTTCGTCGGTCCAGGTCAGGTCGATCTTGCCGCTTTCCTCCGCCTTCAGATGGAAGGACAGGAACGGGTTGGCGGAAACGGCGGTTCCGAAATCGCCACCGAACACGTCCTTGCCGTTGTACTTGACGACAAGCTTGTTGATGATGTTCCGGGGAACGACATTTCCGTCCTTGTCCTTGCGCGATCCGTTCTCCATCGGGTGCGTGACGCTGGTCTTCACCTCGAAGATTTCGCCCTTCTTCGCCGTTTTCGGCACGCGGACGCGCGGCTTGTTCTCGTCGGCCATGTTTCAAAACTCCCTTGGTCTCAATTGATCCGCGTCAGCCGCAGCCGCCGGTGGTCACCTTGACATCCTTGCGCGCGATGTAGGCGGAGCCATCGCTCATCACCGCCACGACCCGCACCTTCTGGGACTTGGCCATCCGCATGCGCATGTTGATGCTGGCCTTGCCGCATGCCGGGGAGAGGGTGTAGCTGGCGACGTTCGGAGTCGGGTTGCCCTCGGAGATGATGTGGATCGCCTTGACGTAGTCCTTGTCCGTCATCGGGCTCTCGACCGAAATCCCGACCGGGACCGCGCCGCCGTTCTCGGCAAGCTCGGGGATGGTCAGGGTGATCTTGCCTTCCGCCGGCTTGGTGGCGCCGATCAGATCGGCCATCAGCTTGTCGGCCTCTCCCTCGGCCGCCAGGGCCGCGCGCGGCGCCAGGGCGATGCCGGCGACCGCGACCAGGCCGGTTCCGGCGGCAACGAGAAGATCCCGACGGCTCAGCCGCCGCTCGTTTTCATTGTTGGACATTCACTGTTCTCCAGAGTTCGGTCGTGGTGCTCGAAATCCGCCCCGCACAGGGCGGATCATTTCTACTTCAGGGTCATGAGATAAGCTACTACGTCTTCGACTTCCTGGGCGGACAAAATGGTCTGGCCCCTGAACGGAGCGGCGACCTCGTTCAGTCCCTCCGCGCGGAAAAAGGCCGGCATCATGGTGTCCGGGTGAAGGACCTTCGGGTCCACGACCCGCAGGCGAAGCTCGGCCGCCCCGAACCGGGAACCGACGCCCCGGAGATCGGGGCCGACCCGGCCATGGTCGGATTCCTCGGGGATCGGCGCGGCGTGGCAGGCGAGACAATTGCCCCCCGCCCGACTCGCCACCAGCGCCCTCCCGTTCTCCGCGTTGCCGGGCGTTCCGCTCAGGGGAACGGGGACGCCCTTCCCGACGATTTGATAGGGCAAGGGAGCCTCCGCCGACCGGGCGGCGCCGGAACAGAGGACAAGCAACACCGCAAGCAGAGCCGCGCCCTTCCCGAACATCCCCAAATCCGACACGCCGCTCCTCCACAGAACCCACCCGAGGATACCGACCCGGTTTCCCCGTTGCAATCCCGACCTTGGCCCGACCTGGGGTCATCCTTTGCATAACTTGAGCGGGAGAGGATTCATGTATGCGACAAGCCTTTGCAGAGTGGGCGGTTCGGTGATGCGGGCCGTGCCGCCGGCTGTTCTGGAACTGCTGAATCCTCGCGCCGGATCAAGGGTCGACATTTCGGTCGGTTGCTGCCCGAGCCCGAGGCCCGGCCGGCGGACGGCACCCCGCGTCAGGCGCGCTGTTTGTCGAGGGGCTGGTAGGCGATGGGAACCGGAAGCCGGGTGTACACGTCGCTGATGCGAACGGACATCTGACGCGCCTCCCCCTTAAGTTCGGCGACCTCGGTTTCCAGGGCGCGAATCCTGGTGTCTATCGCATCGAAACGGCGATCAACCCGGTCCCCGAATGCCGCGATGGCCGCAAGAATTTCAACCTTGTCCTCCATGGGGCACTCCTTGTCCGCGTCCCCGTCATATCCCCCTTGACGGCAGGTGTCGACGGCGCACGGCGGATGCAAGGCGTGGTGGCCGAGGCCGGTTCCGTGACCCGATCTCTTCGTCTGCCCCAAGTCGGCGGTTGAAACGGCGGCGGCGGGGAACGATACTTTCCTCCGTTTCCCGGAACGATCGGAAGGGCGGCCATGCGTGTGATCATCAATGGCGAGGAAAAGACCTTCGCCGAGTCTCTGAGCGTCGAGGCCCTGCTGTGCCGGATCGGAGTCGATCCGCGCAAGGTGGCCGTGGAGCGCAACCTGGAAATCGTGCCCAAGTCGGCATACGCGGGGACGCCCGTGGACGATGGCGATCGGGTGGAGATCGTCCACTTCATCGGCGGCGGGAGCGAGGCCGACGACACATTCGAGGTTGCCGGCCGCCGGTTCCGCTCGCGGCTCCTGGTGGGCACGGGGAAATACAAGGACTTCGAGGAAACGGCGCGGGCCATCGAGGCGTCGGGAGCCGAGATCGTCACCGTCGCGGTGCGGCGGGTGAACCTGTCCGACCCGTCCCAGCCCATGCTGGTCGATTACGTGGACCCGAAGGTCTACACCTTTCTGCCCAACACCGCCGGCTGCTATACGGCCATGGATGCGGTCCGGACCCTGCGTCTGGCCCGCGAGGCCGGGGGGTGGGATCTGGTCAAGCTGGAGGTGCTGGGCGACCAGAAGACCCTCTACCCCAACATGGTCGAGACCCTCCAGGCGGCGGAAATGCTGATCCGGGAGGGGTTCAAGGTGATGGTCTACTGCTCCGACGACCCGATCATGGCCAAACGGCTGGAGGATATGGGGTGCGTTGCGATCATGCCCCTGGCCGCGCCCATCGGCTCCGGACTGGGGGTCCAGAACCCGGTGCAGATTCGCCTGATCGTCGAGCAGGCGAAGGTGCCCGTTCTGGTGGACGCGGGGGTCGGAACCGCCTCCGACGCGGCGATCGCCATGGAACTCGGGTGCGACGGGGTGCTGATGAACACGGCCATCGCCGCGGCGAAGGACCCCATCCGCATGGCGAGGGCGATGCGCCTAGCCGTGGAGGCGGGGCGTCTGGCCTATCTCGCCGGACGGATGCCACGAAAAATGTACGCTGACCCGTCCTCGCCGCTGGCGGGGCTGATCTAGTCCGTTTTTTCACGGGTCCGGCGGCCGCGTCCGGGGGGACTTCCCCCCCCGGCCGGGATCAGAAGCCCTCGCGCTCCAGGCGCTTGCGTTCGAGCTTGCGGGCGCGGCGGACGGCCTCAGCCTTTTCGCGCGCCTTCTTCTCGGAGGGCTTCTCATAGCTGCGACGCAGCTTCATCTCGCGGAAAATGCCTTCACGCTGCATCTTCTTCTTAAGGGCCTTCAGCGCCTGATCGACGTTGTTATCCCGAACCAGTACCTGAACCAGGGTCCGAACTCCTCATGCCGGCATGTGCCAAGAAAACGAAAAAAGGGCGTGCGCCCCCATGTCGGACGCCAACCCGTCTGGCCCCTGTATATCGCAGCCGAAACCCGTTGTGAAGCGTTCCCTTCGTTTCTTCGTTTCCCCTTGAAGTCGGGGGAGGCATTCCCCAGTCTAACCTCGTCTGGAGTCTAAACCTCGTCCGATCGCCGTCGAGAGTCCGCCCATGTCCATTCTCAAAATCGCGCGCATGGGCCATCCGGTGCTCCGTTCCGTGGCGAGTCCGGTGGAGGACCCGGCGTCTCCCGAAATCCGCCGGCTGGTCAACGACATGATCGAGACCATGGCCGATGCCCAGGGCGTGGGGCTGGCCGCTCCCCAGGTGTATGTCCCGAAGCGGCTGGTGATCTTTTTCGTGCCCCGGGACCGTGGCGATCCGGTGCCGCTGACCGTTCTCATCAACCCGGTCGTCGAGCCTCTGGGCGGGGAGACGGACGAAGTGGCGGAGGGCTGTCTTTCGTTGCCCGGAATGGTCGGGGTCGTGCCGCGCTGGACACGTGTCCGCTACCGTGGCATCGATATGTCCGGAAACGGGATCGTGCGCGAGGCGGAAGGGTTCCATGCCCGCGTGGTCCAGCACGAGTGCGATCATCTGGACGGCGTCCTTTATCCGATGCGGATGGCCGACCTGTCGCGGTTCGGTTTCGCCGAGGAGATCCGCCGTGGTTTCGCGATGCGATTCGGCGGGGACGGCGGGGGCGGGGAAAAGGATGAAACTGTCGAGGGAGACTCCATTTGAAGGATCAGCGGGACATTCGTGATCGGATCGTCGTGGCGATCATGCCCCATGTCGTGTTCGACGGCTGGTCGCGGGCAAGCCTGCTGGCGGCGGCGGCGGACGCGGGATTCGATGCCGACTCGGCGACCAACGCCTTTCCCGGCGGGGCGGCCGACATGGTGGAGCATTTCTTCGACCTGGGAGACCGCCGGATGCTGGCCGAGCTTGAGGGGCAGGAGATGCGGGACCTGCCCCCGCGTCAACGCCTGGTTCTGGCCATTCGCACCCGGTTCGGCCAATTCGGCGGCGACCGCGAGGCCGTGCGGAGGGCGTTGTCCGTGCTGGCGCTGCCGGCGAACGCCCTCACGGGCCTTCGCGTGACCTATCGCACCGCGGACGCGGTGTGGCATGGCATCGGCGACGAGGCCACGGACTTTTCCTACTACACCAAGCGGGTCGCGCTTGCCGGGGTCCATTCGGCGGCGCTGCTGTTCTGGCTCGGCGACGGTTCCGAGGACTCGGCGGAGACGTGGGATTTTCTCGACCGGCGCATCGGCGACATCCTGCGCCTCGGCAAGCTGCGCGAGGACATCGGCCGCAGGTTCGCCTATCTGCCGACTCCCTCCCGCCTTTTCGCGAGGTCCAGGGGCAACGGTCGCGGCCGGCGCGCGGAATTCACCGGCTGAAGGCGGCCCCGGTCACAGATACCGTTCGGGAAGTTTCTCGCCCGCCCGCAGGCACTCGAACACCCGCCTCGGATCGGCCAGTCCCCAATGGCGGAAGGTCAGGCGCGGCTCCGCGCCCGCGAACAGGTCCGAGAGCCGGGTGTCCGCCGCGATCAGGAGCTTGGGTTCGCGCCATTGCCGGGTCATGACCCCGATGCAGCCCTTGCCGCCGCAATCGACCAGCCATGTGGTTCTTTCGGGTTCCGTTCCGGCGAGCAGGTTCTTGATCCGGACGATCCGCAGAAGCTCGCCCACCGTCGCGTCCGCCGGGACGTCGAGAACCCCGGCATGGGACGGGCCGCCATCTTTACCGCCGTCGCGGTCGATATGGACTTTCAGCAGATCGCTTTCCGCCATCCTATCCCCCGGAAGACAGGCGCCCCGCCAGATCGTCCACGATCCGGATCATCCGTTCCAGGTCCGCCGGGTCGGACAGGCGGTGGCCGCCGTTTTTGATCAGGGTGAGTTCGACGTCCCCGGACAATAGCCGCTCCTGTAACAGGAGCGAGGTTTGCCAGGGAACGTCCCCGTCCTCCATGCCGTGGATGAGCCGCACCGGACAGCGGATGTCCAAAGGCCCGCGCAGGAGGAGATTCTCCCGTCCGTCCTCGATCAACGCCCGGCTGATCCGATAGGGGGCGCCGCCGTCGTTGGGCAGTTCGATCAGGCCGGAGGTCATGAGCCGCTCGCGGGTGGTCCAGTCGAGCCGGTCCCAGATGATGTCCTCGGTAAAATCGGCGGCGCAGGCGATTCCCACCAGCCCCGCCACCTTCTCCGGACGCCGCAGCGCCGCCAGCAGCATGACCCAGCCGCCCATGCTGGAGCCGACGATCACCTGAGGCCCCTCGGTCAGTTCGTCGAGGACCGCCACCGTGTCGTCGGCCCAGCGTCCGACCGTCCCGTCGGTGAACGCGCCCGAGGACAGGCCGTGGCCGAAGCAGTCGAAACGGACGAAGGCCCGCCCGCTCTCCCGGCAGTGGCGCTCCAGGGCCATCGCCTTGCCGCCGGTCATGTCCGAGACCAGCCCATGCACGAAGACCACGCCCGGCGCGCCCCCCCGCCCGTTTCCGTCCAGTTTGTTGTAAGCAATTGTCGCGCCGTCAGAGCGTGCTAATATCCGCGCCGACCCCGAGGGTGATCCGGTCCCGCCCATGCCAGGGTCCTCTTCCGGTTGAATGTGAACGCAGCGGAAAGATAGCATCGAATTGTCCCCAAGCCAAACCTCCCCGGTCGTGCTTCAGGTTCTTCCCCGCCTCGTCACCGGAGGGGTGGAGCGCGGGACGATCGACGTCGCCCTGGCCCTGAAGGCCGCCGGATGGGTCCCCCTGGTGGCTTCCCACGGCGGCCCCATGGTGCGGGAGCTGGAGCGGGCCGGGGTCGAACACCTCACCCTTCCCCTGCATTCGAAGAATCCGATGGTCATCACCCGCAACATCGGCCGTCTTCAGGCGCTGATCCGGGAACGCGGGGTGGACATCGTCCATGCGCGCAGCCGGGCTCCGGCATGGAGCGCCTTCGCCGCCGCCCGGCGCGCCGGAGCGCGTTTCGTCACCACCTTTCACGGTACCTACAACCTGGGGCCGCTGCCGTTCAAGAAGTCCTACAACGCGATCATGACGCGGGGGGAGAGGGTCATCGCCATTTCCCGCTTCATCGCCTCCCATCTGACCGAGAATTACGAGATCGATCCCGACCGGATTCGGATCATCCCGCGCGGCATCGATCTGACCCGGTACGATCCGGGGGCGGTGTCCGCCAACCGGGTCATCAGCCTCGCCAAGGCGTGGCGGCTGGCCGACGGAATGCCGGTGGTGATGCTGCCCGGACGGCTGACCCGGTGGAAGGGCCAGGAAGTCCTGATCGAGGCCCTGTCCCGGCTGGGCCGGCACGATCTGCGTTGCCTGCTGGTCGGCGCCGACCAGGGGCGGGTCAAGTATCGCGGGGAACTTGAACGCATGGTCCGAAGACTCGACATGGGCGACGTCATCCATATCGTCGACCACTGCCCCGACATGGCCGCCGCCTATATGCTGAGCGACGTGGTGGTGTCCGCCTCCACCGACCCGGAGGCCTTCGGACGGGTATCGGTCGAGGCCCAGGCCATGGGACGCCCGGTCATCGCCAGCGACCACGGCGGATCGCGCGAGACGGTGATTCACGGGCTGACCGGATGGCTGGTCCCGCCCAATGACCCGGATTCCCTGGCGCGCGCCATCGACGATGTCCTGACCCTCGGCCCCCGGGAGCGGACTGCCCTGGCCGAGCGTCAGATACGCCACGTCCATGCCCAGTTCTCCAAGGAGACCATGTGCGAGCGGACCCTTGGCGTCTATGAGGAGATTCTGCGGCCGTGACGGACCCTGCGGCGCGTGTCCTGGTGATCAAGCTCGGGGCGCTCGGGGACTTCGTGCAGGCGATGGGTCCCTTCGCCGCCATCCGCGCCCACCATGAAAGCGCCCGGATCACCCTGCTCACGACCCGTCCCTATGCCGCCTTCGCCGCCGCCAGTCCCTATTTCGACGAGGTGTGGATCGACGACAAGCCGAAGTGGTGGCAGCTCCGCCGGGTGCTGGCTCTGCGGGCGCGCCTCGGGGGCGGGCGGTTCGATCGGGTCTACGATCTTCAGACCTCGGACCGGTCGTCCTTTTACTTCCGTCTGCTTGGCGGAGGAACCGAGTGGTCGGGGATCGCCAGGGGCTGTTCCCACCCCCACGCCAACCCGGACCGCGACCGCCTGCACACCCTGGAACGCCAGGCCGAGCAACTGCGCCAAGCCGGAATCGCCGACGTTCCCCGGCCGGACCTGTCGTGGGTGGAGGCGGACATCGGGCGCTTCAACCTGCCGGACCGGTTCGTGCTGCTGGTCGCGGGCGGCGCCCCCCACCGTCCCGGCAAACGGTGGCCGGCGGCGGCCTATGCCGCCTTGGCGGGGCGGTTGCTGGGGGAAGGACTGACGCCGGTCCTTCTCGGCACCGGGCAGGACCGGACCCAGACGGAAACCATCGTCTCGGCCTGCCCGGAGGCGGTCGATCTCTCGGAGCGGACGTCGTTCCCGGATATCGCCGCCCTCGCGCGCAAGGCGCGGGGGGCCGTCGGCAACGATACCGGTCCCATGCACCTGATCGCGGCCGCCGGTTGCCCGAGCCTCGTCCTGTATTCCCGCGCCTCGGACCCGGCCTTGTGCGCCCAGCGCGGGGAAGCCGTCTCCATCGTCCGGACCGCCGTCCTGGACGCCCTTCCGGTGGATGAGGTCAGGGCGGCCCTGCGGCTACGGTAGGTGCTCGGCGGCCATGGCGGCGGGAACGGCCGCGCCGACGACGATGGGGGCCCCCATCTCCGCCAGGATCGTCTCCAGCGCCGTCAGGAACAGGAGGACGTTGCTCACCGTGCTGCTCTGTCCCATCAGCCCGACGCGCCAGACCTTGCCGGCCAGGGCGCCCAGTCCGGCCCCGAGTTCGATGCCGTGGCGGTCGAGCAGACGGGATCGCACCGCCGCCTCGTCCACGCCGTCGGGAACGAACACCGTGTTGAGCTGCGGCAGCCGGTGCGGCTTGGCGACCAGGAAGTGGAGCCCCATGGCCTCCAGGCCGTCGCGCAGGGCGAGGTGGTGGGTCCAGTGCCGCGCCCACGCCCGGTCCAGTCCCTCCTCCTTCAGCATGAGCAGCGCCTCGTGCAGGCCGTACAGGGCGTTGACCGGGGCCGTGTGGTGGTAGGCCCGCTTCACGCCGCCGCCCCAATAGCTCATGACGAGTCCGAGGTCGAGGAACCAGCTTTGGACCTTGCCCGTGCGGGCGCGCATGGCCTCGACCGCGCGCGGGCTGAAGGTCACCGGCGACAGGCCGGGGGTGCAGGACAGGCATTTCTGCGAGCCGGCATAGACGGCGTCGGCGCCCCAGGCGTCCACCATGACGGGAATGCCGCCGATGGACGTCACCACGTCGACGATGGCGAGCGCTCCATGACGGCGCGCGGCCTCGCACAGGGCCATGGCGTCCGACTTGACCCCGGTCGAGGTCTCGGCGTGGACGAACGCCACGGCCTTGACGCCGGGATGGGCCTTCAAGGCCGCCTCGACCTTGTCGGGATCGACCTCCTGGCCCCAGGCGTCCTCGACGAGGAGGGCGGTTCCGCCGCACCGTTCGACGTTCTCCTTCATCCGGCCGCCGAAAACGCCGTTGACGCAGACGACGACGCGGTCGCCCGGCTCCAGCAGATTGACGAAACAGGTCTCCATTCCCGCCGACCCCGGACCGGACACCGCCAGGGTCAGCTCGTTGGACGTCTGAAAGGCGTACTGGAGCAGTTCCTTGATCTGATCCATCAACCCGATGAAGGTGGGGTCCAGGTGCCCCACCGTCGGCCGGGCCATGGCGGAAAGGACGCGCGGGTGGACGTCCGAGGGGCCGGGACCCATCAGGACACGTCGCGGTGGATTGAACGTTGAAACCGTCACGATGTCTCCTCCCATCGGTTACGAGTCTTCCCGGCGCGGCCACGGGACGGGGGCGACCTTCACGCCTTCCTCGACGAGTTCGCGAGCTTCATCCACCGTGGCCTCGCCGTAGATGTCGCGCTTGGCGGTCTCGCCGTAGTGGATGCGGCGCGCCTCGTCGGCGAATCGGTCGCCCACGTAATCGCAGGTCGTCTCGACCACCCGCCGGATTTCATGCAGCGCCTCCCGCACCGCCAGGGCCTGTTTCGCCTGGGGCTCCGCTTCCGTCCCCCGCGCCAGATGCGGGGCCATGGGGGCCTTGGCGATGCGGGTGTCGCCACATTCCGGGCAGGTCACCTCGCCCGCCGCGGCTTGGCCGTCGAAGGCGGCTCCGTCCTTGAACCAAGCCTCGAACCGATGGTTCCGGGAGCACTGGAGATCGAAGACAATCATGGACGGTGGCCGGGTTCTCGGGTAATGGGCTGCTTCGAGTCTCCTTATCCCGGATCGGCCGGGATTACAAGACGCCCCACCCCGAAAAGAGCCGACGGTTCCCCGCCCATGCCTCCCCCGGAGATTCACCTGCAACTGACCGTTCCTTCGCCGTGGATCGCGCGCTTCGCCGCCCTGATTCCGGAGGGCGGCCATGTCCTCGACGTCGCCTGCGGCGGGGGGCGCCACGCCCGGTTTCTTCTGGAGCGGGGGTTCGCGGTGACGGCGGTGGACCGGGATACCACCTATGTCGCCGACCTTGCCGGGCGGGCCGGATTCGAGATCGTCGCCGCCGACCTGGAGGACGGCTCGCCGTGGCCCTTCGCGGGCCGCCGTTTCGACGCCGTCGTGGTCGCGAACTATCTGCACCGCCCTTTGCTTCCGCGCATCATCGGCGCCGTCGCCGAGGGCGGGGCGCTGATCTACGAGACCTTCGCCCGGGGGAACGAACGCCACGGGCGTCCCCGCAACCCCGACCATCTGCTGCGGCCGGGGGAACTTCTGGCGGCCGTGGGAGAAGGGTTGCAGATCGTCGCCTACGAATACGGCGCCCTGGACACCCCCCGCCCCTCCGTGGTCGAAAGGGTCTGCGCGGTCAAGGGGACGGACCCCCGGCCGCTCTAACCCTGATTTCTCACAGGAACGTGCAATGATGGCGCAGAGATTTGATCCCTGCGGTTTTTCCGACCGCAGCCAATACTGGATGTATTGGCAAGGGAGGAAAAGCCATAGGGAAATCAAAGATCAAGCTAGCGTTGTGCGGGCCTGTGAGAAATCAGGGCTAAACGGGCGGGAACGGGCTCCGCGTGCTCCGCCGCGCCAAAAAAAACGGGAGGGGAGGAGGGAACCTGTTGATCGGGCGAATATTCTCGGCTATCTGAAGGGCCTTGGGCCCTCCCCGTGGACGGGATGGCCGTTGAGGTTGGGAAAAGTCCGCTGCCGTAGCTCAGTTGGTAGAGCATACCCTTGGTAAGGGTAAGGCCGATGGTTCGATTCCATTCGGCAGCACCACTTTCCTCCTCCTTCCCGGGTTCATCCCTGGAGTTTCAGTGCGTCCGGGCCGCCGAGGATGCGGAATTCCACCATCGTCATCATGAAGATCAGGTCCTGGCTCTCCCGTTTTAACTCGTCCATGGCCATCTCGGCCTCGACGTAGTTCCGTTCCTGGAACAGCTTGATCAACAGTTCGGTCGTCTCATGGAAGCGTCTGTGGCCGCTTTCCAGGAACTTCATCTCCGGGTACTGCTGATATTTCTTGATTCCCTCCTCGTACAGCCAGCGTCCCAATTCACAGCCCCGGTGCGACTCCATGACGGGAATCCGGCCTTCGCGCAGGGCGGATTCGAGCTGGAGCAGCCACTTGATGTGAACCAGCCGCGCCCGTGAAATATCGATCATCCCGTCGCCTCCGGATCGGTTGTTTCCCCGTCCTTCCCCCGGCCGTCGAGGGGAACCTTGAATACGTGGCTCGACCAGTAATCCTCCCGATCCGCGGACGGACGCTTGGCCACGGAGGTGAGAATCCAGACGTACTGGACCTGTGGG
>JADGDA010000179.1 GCA_015228695.1 Alphaproteobacteria bacterium | reverse complement strand
GGTCTGCCGCCGTTTCAAGGCGGAGCGGTGGGCTTTCTCGGCTATGAACTGGGGCGTCACCTGGAGAAGCTCCCGCCGCCCCACCCCGATGATCTCGGCTTTCCGGACATGGTGATCGGGGTCTTCGATACCGTCGCGGCCTTTGATCATGGCTCCCGGAGCGGTTTCGTCCTCGCGCCGGACCGGGCGCGGGCGAACGCTCTCGCCGCCAGGCTCCGGGAGGCGAAAGGGGAGGCGGGAGAGGAGGAGGAGGGGGGCGGCGGCTGGACGGCGGAGGTGTCCCGCGCCGCCCACGAGGCCAAGGTCCGCCGCGTGATCGACCTTATCGAGGCCGGGGACGTGATCCAGGTCAACGTGGCGCAGAGGTTTCTTGCGGAATTGCCTGCGCGGGCATCACAGCAAGGACTCTACCGCCGCCTGCGCGCCCTGAGCCCGGCGCCCTTCGGGGCCTGGGTCGGGTGCGGCGCCGGGCGATGCCTGCTGTCCGCCTCGCCCGAGCGCTTTCTCCGCCTGTGGCCCGACGGGCGGGTCCAGACCCGGCCCATCAAGGGCACCCGTCCCCGTGGAACCACGGCGGCGGCGGACGCCGCCCTGGCCCGGGAACTGGACGCCAGCGCCAAGGACCGGGCCGAGAATCTGATGATCGTCGATCTTTTGCGCAACGACTTGTCCAGGGTCTGCGCCGTCGGCAGCGTGACGGTGCCGTCCCTGTGCCGGGTGGAGACCTTCGCCGCCGTCCATCATCTGGTTTCGGTGGTGGAGGGGCGTCTGCGCTCCGGCCTGACCGCGATCGATCTACTGCGGGCGACCTTCCCCGGCGGCTCCGTCACCGGCGCGCCGAAGATCCGCGCCATGGAGATCATCCACGAACTGGAGCCCTGGCGGCGTGGCCCGTATTGCGGCGCCGTCGTCTGGATCGGGGACGACGGGGCCATGGACTCGAGTATCGCGATCCGGACCCTGATCGTCTCCGGCCGGACGGTCGCGGCCCACGCCGGCGGCGGGATCGTCGCCGATTCCGCGCCCGCCGACGAATACGACGAAACCATGGTCAAGGCCTCCGCCCTGCTGCGCGCCGTCGCGCCGCGTTGACAATCTCCATCCGGGTCTGCTACCAGCGGCGGCATGGATGGGCCGGCGTTTCCGGACCCGCGTTTTGTCTTTTCAGGCTCCGGGCGTGGCAAGCAATCATCGTAAGATACTGGTGACGGGCGGCGCCGGCTTTGTCGGTTCGAACGTGGCGTTGTCCCTCAAGCGGGACGATCCCGGCCGCGATGTCGTCGCCCTGGACAACCTCAAGCGGCGGGGCAGCGAGCTGACCCTGGAGCGGCTGCGGGCGGGGGGCGTCCGTTTCGAGCACGGGGACATCCGCAACGCCGAGGATCTGGAGGCGGCGGGGGAGTGCGATCTTCTCGTCGAATGCTCGGCCGAGCCCAGCGTGCATGCGGGCTATGGCGGTTCTCCCGCCTACCTGATCAACACCAACCTGACCGGCACCGTCCATTGTCTGGAGCACGCCCGCCGTCACGGCTCCGACGTGGTGTTCCTGTCCACCAGCCGGGTCTATCCGATCGCCCCGCTGCGCGCCCTTCCCCTGATCGAGGATGCCGACCGGCTCGTCGTCGCTCCGGGGGCGGCGGGGAGGGGGTGGTCGGAGCGGGGGATTTCCGAGGATTTTTCCCTGGGCGGCAGCCGGTCCCTGTACGGCGCGACGAAACTTTCCTCGGAATTGCTGGCCGAGGAATACCGCGCCATGTACGGGCTCCGGGTCATCGTCAACCGCTGCGGCGTCCTGACCGGTCCGTGGCAGATGGGCAAGGTGGATCAGGGCGTCGTCGTGCTGTGGATGGCGCGCCACGTCTTCGGCGGCCGGTTGGCCTACATGGGATTCGGCGGCCAGGGAAAGCAGGTGCGCGACGTGCTGCACGTGGAGGACCTGATCGACCTTCTCCGCCTGCAACTGGCCGACGTGGACCGCCATTCCGGGCAGGTCTACAACGTCGGCGGCGGGCACGGGGTCAGCGTGTCGCTGCGGGAACTGACGCGGGCCTGCGAGCGCATTTCGGGACGGAAACTGGAGATCGGTTCCGACGCCGGGACGCGGGACGCCGACGTCCCTTATTACGTCACCGACTGTTCCCTGGTGACCCGGGCGACGGGCTGGACGCCCCGGCGTCCGGTCGACGCCATCTTGACAGATATCCATTCTTGGCTCATGACCCACCGCGACGTGTTGGAGCCCGTTCTCGGGCGATGAGTGTTGAGGACCCTGGTCGAATGAGCGTTGCCATCGTCACCGGCTCGGCGGGACTGATCGGAGCCGAAACCGTCCGGTTTTTCCACGCCAAGGGACTGACGGTGGTCGGGATCGACAACGACATGCGCAGCCGCTTTTTCGGCGAGCAGGCCAGCACCTCGTGGTCGCGCGCGGAGTTGCAGGCGTCCCTGCCGCGTTATACCCACGTGGACGCCGACATCCGGGACGCCTCGGCCATCGACGCCCTGTTCGCCCGCCACGGCCGCTCCGTCCAGGTCGTCGTGCACACCGCCGCCCAGCCTTCCCACGACTGGGCCGCCAGCGATCCGGCGACCGACTTCACCATCAACGCCAACGGCACCCTCAACCTCCTCGAAGCCGTGCGCCGGCATTGTCCGGATGCCCCCTTCATCCATTGCAGCACCAACAAGGTGTACGGCGATACCCCCAACCGTCTGCCCCTCGTGGAGATGGACACCCGGTGGGAACTGTCCCCCGAGCATCCCTGGGCCGGGAAAGGCATCGACGAGACCATGTCGATCGATTCCTCGACCCACAGCCTGTTCGGGGTGTCGAAGGTGGCCGGGGATCTTCTCGTGCAGGAGTACGGACGCTATTTCGGGATGAAGACCGCCTGTTTCCGCGGCGGTTGCCTGACCGGTCCCGGTCATTCCGGCGCGCCCTTGCATGGCTTTCTGTCCTATCTGGTCAAATGCGCGGTGACGGGGGCTCCCTACACCGTTCTCGGCTACAAGGGGAAGCAGGTCCGCGACAACATCCATTCCTACGACATGGTCAACGCCTTCTGGCACGTCTTTCGCGCCCCGCGCTCCGGCGCGGTCTACAACATGGGGGGGAGCCGTCATTCGAACTGCTCCATGCTGGAGGCCATCTCCATCTGCGAGGAAATGACCGGGAGGCCGATGAACTGGACCTATTCCGACCAGAACCGCATCGGCGACCACATCTGGTGGATCAGCGACGTCAGCCGGTTCCAGGCCGACTACCCCGAGTGGTCGTTCAGCTACGATATCCGGGGAATCCTCAAGGCGATTTACGAAGCCGAGACCGAGCGTTCCGGCAAGCCGGGTTGACGGTGGGGGGGGTCATGGTTCCTTCCCGGAGCACATCCCGCTGGGTCGACGAAGGGGTGGCCGGTCTCCTCTCCATCGTCATTCCCGCCCGGAACGAGGAGGGAAACCTGCGCGAGAGCGTTCCCGCCATCGTTTCCGCCCTGGGTGCGGCCGGGATTTTGCACGAGATCGTGGTGATCAACGACAACTCCTCGGATGGGACCGAGGCGGAACTCATCGATCTGGAACAGCGGCATCCGACCCTCCGCCACGTCAACAACCCGCCGCCGAACGGCTTCGGTCTGGCCGTGCGCCGGGGGCTCGCCGAGTTCCGGGGCGAGGCGGTCATGGTGGTCATGGCGGATGGTTCGGACTCGCCCTCCGACATGGTGGCCTATTGGCGCAAGTTGCAGGAGGGGTACGACTGCGTGTTCGGCTCCCGCTTCATCCAGGGCGGGGCGGTTCATGATTATCCTCCGCACAAGCTGGTGCTGAACCGGCTGGCCAACACCTTCATCCGGCTGCTGTTCGCGCTCAAGCTCAACGACACGACCAACGCCTTCAAGTGTTATCGCCGCGAGGTGATCGCCGGGATTCAGCCCCTTCTCGCCCATCATTTCAATCTGACGGTCGAGCTGCCCCTGAAGGCCATCGTCCGTGGCTACAGCCATGCCGTCGTCCCGATTTCGTGGCGGAACCGCAAGACGGGAATCTCCAAGCTCAAGATACGGGAGATGAGCAGCCGCTATCTGTTCATCGTTCTTTATTGTCTTCTTGAGAAGATGCTGAGCTGCGGAGACTACAAGAAGAAGGACGTCCCGTAATGTCGAGGCGCGGTTCGCGTTCGGCATTTTCCTTTTTTCATGTTTCCCTGGGGTTGGCCGTCGTCTGCGCCTTGGCCCTGATGGCGGTCCGGATCGGGTCCGTTTTTTCCCTGTCCGGGTTTCCCCTGGTGACCACCAGCGGGGCCGAGGAGGAGGCGGTGCTGGGAATCTGGCGCGCCGTCCACGGCGGAGCCTATGCCGATCCGTTGAAGATTCCCTTTGCGGCGTCCTATTACAACTGGCTGTTTTTTCAGTCCTACGGGGGCGTGACCCAGTGGGCCCTTGAAGCCCACGGCCTTCCCCCCGATGCCTTCGCCACGGTCGGGAGGCTGTTGACCCTGTGCGGCCTTGCCCTGGGGGGGGGGCTGATGGCGTGGGGGATGCGCCTTTGCCATGGGTCTTTTGGGGTTCTGCCGGGGCTGCTGGTCGCCTACGCCTGTCTCGGTCCCCTGATCGGCTGGTGGGCGGTGTCGCTGCACCCGGAAATCTGGGCGACGACCCTTTCCCTGGCCGCCGCCCTGGTCATGATGGCCTTCTATGAGCGGACGCCGGTGCGGGCGGTGGTCCTGGCCTCGTTCATTTCCTTTCTCGCGTGGTCGTTCAAGCAATCCCACCTCTACGTCGCCCTGGCCATGGGGTTGTTTCTGCTGCAAAGGCGCGACTGGGCGGGAGTTGCGCTTGCCGTCGCGCTGCATCTGGCCGGCCTCGGGCTGACGCTGAAGCTGGGGTCGGAGGCGTATCTCCGTTCCATCGTTCTGGCGGGGGCCAGCGACTATTCCTGGGAGTCGTTCCGTCACGTTCTCCTGAACCTGCTCCCCAAGGCCGGAGCGATCGTTCTGATGGCCGGCGCGGTTCTGTGGACCGGAGAGACGCGCACGGCGTTGTGGCGGAACGTGCCGGGGCGGTTTCTCCTCTTTGCCACGGTGAGCTGTCTGACGGTGGCGCCGATGACGGCCAAGATCGGGGCCTCGGAAACCTATTACATGCCCCTGATCGCCTTTCTCACCCTCCTCGCCGCCCGCTTCGAGCCGGAGAGAGGGGGGATTCGGGAGACCGTGATCGGGCTCGCCTGGCTCGCCCATGGTGCCTTGTGCATCGGGGTGCTGGGGGGGTGGATGGGGGTTGCCTCCGTCGCCGGGTACGACCCGGTTTACCGGGAGCAGCGGGCCTGCGTCCGCGATCTTCCCTCGCCGATGTGGTCGTTTCACCCTTATCTATCCCTGCCATGGATGCATCCGGAAGGGCCGCATTTCATCCTGGCCTACGACTACGCG
>JADGDA010000178.1 GCA_015228695.1 Alphaproteobacteria bacterium | reverse complement strand
GCAGGCGACCCTGGTCAGCGACATCCACTGCGTCACCACCTGGTCCCGCTATGACAACACCTGGCAGGGGGTGACGGCGCGTCACCTTCTCTCCGTGGTGCGGCCGCGGCCGGAGGCCCGGTTCGTGGTCATGCGCAGCCACGACGGCTATTCGACCAACGTGCCGCTCCAGGCCTTCTCCGACGACGACGTCCTGCTCGCCCATGGCTGGGAGGGGCGCCCGATCACCCGTGAACACGGAGGGCCGGTGCGGGCGATCATCCCCAAGCTGTATTTCTGGAAAAGCGCCAAATGGCTGCGGCACATCACGTTTCTGGAAAATGACGCACCGGGATACTGGGAGGTCCGGGGCTATCACAACAACGGGGACCCGTGGACGGAAGAGCGGTACGGGTGATCGGAACAGACGGCGGGCCATGGTTTATGCGGTCAAGGAGTTGTTCTACAGCCTCCAGGGAGAGGGCGCCCAGGCCGGGCGCGCCGCCGTGTTCTGCCGTTTCTCCGGGTGCAATCTGTGGTCCGGCCGCGAGGAGGACCGGGTGGGGGCCGTCTGTTCCTTCTGCGACACCGATTTCGTCGGCGTCGATGGACCGGGCGGGGGCCGCTACGCCTCCGCCGCCGAGCTGGTCCGGGCCATGGTCGATCTCTGCCCGGAACGGGCCATGGCCGATCTCTGCCCGGAACGGGCCGAAAGCCGGGGGCTGGCGGTCTGCACCGGCGGCGAGCCCCTGCTGCAACTGGACGCGCCCCTGGTCGATGCCCTGCACCGGAGCGGATTCCAGGTGGCCGTCGAAACCAACGGCACCCGCCCCCTGCCTCCGGGGCTCGACTGGGTGTGCGTCAGCCCCAAGGCCGGGGCCGGGCTGGCCGTTACCTCCGGCGACGAGTTGAAAGTCGTGTTTCCCCAGGACGGCATCGACCTGGAGGCCCTCTCCGGGCTGGCATTTCGTCATCATTTCCTTCAGCCTATGGCGGGGCGGGACGAGGACGCCCATACGGCGGCGGCGGTGCGGTATTGTCTCGATCACCCGCGATGGCGGCTCTCGCTGCAACAGCACAGGAAACTGGGGATTCCATGACCTATACCGTCACCCGCAGCATCGGCATCGACGCCGGGCACCGGATCATGACCCACGGCTCGCGTTGCCGGCACATCCACGGCCACCGCTACACCATCGAAGCCGTCTGCGAGGCCGCCGTCCTCCAGGCCGCCGGGGAGCAGACCGACATGGTGGTGGACTTCGGCTTTCTGAAGGAGGAGATGCTGCGTCTCATCGACGCTCCCTGCGATCACGGGTTCATCGCCTCGCTGGAGGACAAGGATCTGCTGGCCATGTTCGCCCCGACGGACATGACCTTCACATCCTGGCTGGAGGCGGTGGCGGCCGAGGTGAACTCGCTGGGCCATTGCGCGACCACCCATTGCCGTCTCGGCACCCGCCTCTACGTAGTCCCGTTCCAGCCCACCGCCGAGCGGCTCGCCCGCCACTGGTTCGGCCTTCTGAAGGCTCCCGTCGCCCGGCGCGGCGGCGAGGGGACCCGGCTGGCCCGCATCACCGTATGGGAGACGCCGAACTGCCGCGCCTCGTTCGAGGAGTAGGGGGAAATATGTTCAGGCTGTCCCAATTCGTCGGCGAGCTGTTCCACCCCACTCCGGCCGGGCCGCGCCGCGATCTGCCGGGGCCGGTGGTGATCTGGAATCTGATCCGCCGGTGCAATCTGACCTGCAAGCACTGCTACTCCATCTCCGCCGACCGGGACTTTCCCGGAGAACTGGCCACCGCCGACATCTTCGCGGTCATGGACGATCTGAAGGCGTTCGGGGTCAAGGTGCTGATCCTCTCCGGCGGCGAGCCGCTCCTGCGCCCCGATATCTTCGACATTTCCCGGCGGGCGAAGGAGATGGGGTTCTATGTGGGACTGTCCACCAACGGCACCCTGATCGACGGGACCCTGATCGACCCCATTGCCGCCGTGGGATACGATTACGTGGGCATCAGCATCGACGGCGGGCGCGCGACCCACGATCTGTTCCGGCGCATGGAGGGGGCCTTCGACGCCTCCATGCGCGGGGTCGCCCTCTGCCGGGACCGTGGCATCAAGGTCGGGCTGCGCTTCACCCTCACCCAGGACAACGCGGCCGATCTGCCCTGGCTCCTGGAGATGATCGGCGAGCAGGGCATCGACAAGTTCTATCTGTCCCACCTCAACTACGCCGGGCGGGGCAATCACAACCGCAAGGACGACGTCTTTCTTTCCGCCACCCGTCAGGCCATGGACCTCCTGTTCGCGACCAGCCTCGAAGACCACCGGCGCGGCCGGGCCAGGGAGATCGTCACCGGCAACAACGACGCCGACGGCGTTTATTTCCTGCGGTGGGCGCAGGACCGCTTCCCCGACAAGGCGGCCCACATCCGGGCAAAGCTGGTGCAATGGGGCGGCAACGCCTCGGGCGTCAACGTCGCCAACATCGACAACGAGGGCAACGTCCACCCCGACACCATGTGGTGGCATCACACCCTGGGCAACGTGCGCGAGCGGCCGTTTTCGGCCCTGTGGTCCGACACCTCCGATCCCTTGATGGCCGGGCTGAAGGCCAGACCGCGCGCGGTCAAGGGACGCTGCGGGACCTGCGCCCATCTCGACATCTGCGGCGGCAACACCCGCGTCCGCGCCGACCGGCTCACCGGGGACCCGTGGGGCGAGGACCCGGCCTGTTATCTCGACGATGATGAAATTGGAGGGGGGCACAATGGATAGGCGCTTGTTTCCGGGCCGTTGGCTCGCGGTCGTGGCCCTCATGGCCTTCGCGGCCGACGCCCCGGCCGCCGAGGCCCCGAGGCTCTACGCGGAGTTATGCGCCTCCTGCCACGGAACGGACCGTCTGGGCGTGTCGGGACCGGCCCTTTTCTCCGAGTCCCTGAACCGGATCAAGAAGGGGGAGATTGTCGCCACCATCACCGGGGGGCGGCCCGCGAGCCAGATGCCGGGGTTCTCCGACAAGCTGAGCGCGGACGAGATCGCAGCCCTGGCCGACTTCGTCCTCACCCCCCTGCCCACGATCCCGGTTTGGGGCATGGAGGAGACGCGGGCGAGCCACGTGGTCCACAACGCCCTGGAGACCCTGCCCGCCGCTCCGGTGCATTCGGCCGACCCGATGAACCTGTTCACGGTGGTGGAGGTCGGAGACCACCACGTCACCATTCTGGACGGCGACGCTTTCGAGCCCGTCTGGCGCTTCCCGTCCCGGTTCGCGCTCCATGGCGGCGCCAAGTATTCGCCCGACGGCCGCTTCGTGTACCTGGGCTCCCGCGACGGCTGGGTCAGCAAGTACGATCTGTACGGCCTGAAACCGGTGGCCGAGATCCGGGCCGGCGTCAACACCCGCAACATCGCCGTCTCCAGCGACGGCCGCTATGTGGCCGTCGGCAACACCCTGCCCCACACCTTGACGATCCTCGACGCGCGGGATCTGACGCCGCTGAGGATCATTCCGGTCGCGGACGGCAAGGGCAACGGGTCGCGCGTGAGCGCGGTCTATACCGCCCCGCCCCGGAAGAGCTTCATCGTCGCCCTGAAGGACATCCCCGAGGTGTGGGAAGTCCATACCTCCGAGGACCATCCCCCCGTCTACCCCGGCATGGTCCATTCCTTCGAGAAAGGCATGGAAGAGGCCGTCGGCGCCGAGACCGGGCTGTTCGCCGTGCGCCGGATCGTGCTCGGCGAGACCCTGGACGATTTCTTTTTCGACCAGAGCTACACCCATCTGATCGGCGCCTCCCGCGACGGCACGAAGGGCCAGGTGGTCAACCTGACCGTCGGCCGCAAGATCGCCGAGGTGGAACTGCCCGGCATGCCTCACCTGGGCTCCGGCATCACCTTCCAGTATCAGGGACGGCCCGTGCTGGCCACCCCGCACCTGAAGGACGGAGTGGTCAGCATCATCGACATGACCGACTGGAAAACCATCAAGCGCATCAAGACCCTCGGCCCCGGCTTCTTCGTCCGTGGGCACGAGAACAGCCCCTATGCCTGGGTGGATGCCTTCCTCAGCCCGGAGAAGGACACCATGCAGGTCATCGACACCCGGACCCTGGAAATTGCCCGGACCCTGCGGCCGGAGCCCGGCAAGACGGCGGCCCATGTGGAATTCACCCGGAACGGCCGTCACGCCCTGGTCAGCATCTGGGAGATGGAGGGGGCGCTGGTGGTCTACGACGCCGCCACCTTCGAGGAGGTCAAGCGGATTCCCATGAAAAAACCGGTCGGGAAATACAACGTCTGGAACAAGACCCACTATTCGCAGGGAACCAGCCACTGACGGCGGCTCATGAGAACAGGGTGAGCACTCCGGTGTAGCCGTAGAGCCGGCCGTTGCAGATTTCGCCGTTGGCGTAGAACCCGGAGATGGGAAGATCGCCCAGTTCCTCGCGGATCAGGGCCATTTCCGCTCCGGGGGACCCGAACATGTTCGGTCCGCGCCCGACGCAACTGACGTACAGTCCCCCCCTCGCCTCGCCCTCCACCCGCCGCCTGACGTCCCGCACCATGCGGCGCAGATCGGCCTGGGCGATCTCGGGATCGCGGCGCACGAACAGCAGACGGTCGCCCGGCTCCACCTCCGCGCCGATGGACAGCCAGCCCCGGGACGCATCGAAGCCCGCCAGGGTGCGGACCACGTAATCGGCCCGGTCCGAGCCGTCCACCGGCAGGCCGACGTGGACGGCTCCGGCAATGCGGCGCAGGTCGTGGGCCTGATCCTCGCCCAGGTCTTCCTTCAGCGCCTCCACCGCCGGCCGGCCGTCGAGGGAGACGACCACGTTGGACATGCTCTCGGTGACGGTGCGGGCGGGGCCGATCGGGATGCAGCCCTGACTGAGGCCCACCGCCGCCGCCACGCCTCGGTTCAGCAGGACCCCGGACACGCCCCCGCCGGTCGCATAGTCCGCCACCTGGGTCTCCTCGCCGACGACGCTGGTCAGCCCGCCGACCAGGAAGCCGCCGGAATCCTCGGCCAGACGCTGGATGAGGGCCGGGAGTTGGGCGTTGCGGGGGTCTCCGTGGACCACCCCCAGAAAGGCCGGCTTCCCGGACAGCCATTTCCGGGTGGAGGAGTCGAGTTCCTGGGTATCGTCCAGCACCCCGTGCAGGATATGGAACGATCCCTCGGGCAGCGCCGCCACCATCGCCGAGATGCCCATGCCCTCGTGGAGTTCCTGACCGACGCCGCACACGGCCATCCCGACGGCCCCGACCCAGTTCTGGACCTTGGTGGTCTGACGGAGAAAGGCGAGAACGCTCGACAGATCCTCGCTCAGTTCCTCGGTGACGTAAACGAACCCCAGATTATCGCCGGGGCCGATGGCGCCGAGTTTCGCGACGCAGGCCTTGGCCGCATGGGCCCAGTTGCCCGCGCTGGCGAGGGCGGCCT
>JADGDA010000177.1 GCA_015228695.1 Alphaproteobacteria bacterium | reverse complement strand
GCTCCATCCCCATATTCTACCAGCGTTTTTCGCCCCGGAAACCTCTCAGAAGCCGGTCCAACTGCCGTTTCTAGGATAAATTCTCTTAATAGTCTGGCTCTCGCCTATTGGTGGAAGGCAACTGCCTTCAATCACATAGGCTTGCGCTTTGCGTGCGCCTTGGTCCTCCTGGCGGACTTGACGAAAGATGGATGACGCTACCCATACCGACGTTTCTGCCATCCCCTTTGGTTTACGGGCCGGAAATGGCCGCGAATCGGGGCTCTTGGCGGGGCGTGCTGGGGGAGCAAGGGGTGCGGGGAAGCTGCCGTGAGCACCTGTGGCAGATCACTTCCACCACTTCACATACCCATCGGGCGTTAACTCGTGTGTGGTCCCTGACGTTTTTGATCGGCTCTGAACAACCGCTTTCTTTGATCTAGCTTTGGGCTTTGGCTGTGAGGATGCGAGCGGTAACGCGGGTAGTTTGACATCAACCGTAGGCTTTGCCGTCTTCCCGGCCTTGCCGGTTCGTTTCACGGGCTCCGTGGTTTGAACCGATGGCTGTGGGACAGAGGCTGGCTGCTTGCTCCGCCGCCCTTTTTTCGGCGGCTTTGGCGCGGTCGGTGTATCGGCGGGCTTGGCCTCATCGACCATATCAAGACCGAACAATGCGGAAATATCATCGGCCTCAAGGGTTTTTCCTGCTGCTGGTCCCGTCTTGGCCAGGGGCAACGCGGTGTCCAAACCGGCCACCAGGTCGGTTTCGTCCACCGCGCGCAGCCGAAACAGCAGTTCCGGCTTTTCATCGAGCCGGGCACCTACACCGTACAGCACTGCGGCGACATGTTTGCACATGGACGCATGATCCGGGCAACTACAGGAAAACCCGATTTCCGACGGCTTCGGGAACAAGCCGCCATCCTGACGGCACAGCCGCTCCATGACGCCCTTGGAAAATCGCCCTTGCAACAACTCCACCAGAGAATCGATCCCGCCGGCGCAATCCCGGCACATGGCCTGCCATGCAGCCTTGGCTACAGCCGTGATGCCGACCGTGATCTTGTAGATTGACGATCCGCTGACCATCGCGGTGATCTGGAGCGGTGCAATTTGCAGATCGACCACAGAACCATTGCGCACATAGGTGCGGCCACGGGGCAGTCGGTTCTCATAGTCGTGGTAGCCCTCCAGATTATCGCACCACGCCTTGCCCCAGAACGTGGTGACGATCTTGCGCCCCTCAAGGATCACCGGGGACACGGGATGGCCTTTCTTGCGCAGCTTTTCCATCTCCCGCGCCGCCTTCTCGCGGCGCACGGCGACTGGAACATAAGGAGACCATCCTCCATCGTAATAGCGTGACATCCCCCTTCAGTCCTTCATCGCGGCGTTAAGGTCAAGGGCAACAAGACGCAGCAGATCCTCGTCCTCCATCTCGGTCACATTCACTTCGGCCGAGTCTGCGGCCGAGCCCGCCAGGATATCCTCGGACAAACTCTTCTTCGATTCAATCAGGGCGTCAATCTTTTCCTCGACCGTGCCTTGGCACACGAATTTGTGGACCAGAACGTTTTTCTTCTGGCCGATGCGGAAAGCACGGTCGGTCGCCTGGTTCTCCACCGCCGGGTTCCACCAACGATCAAAATGAACCACATGGGACGCCGCCGTCAGCGTCAAACCCGAGCCGCCCGCCTTCAGAGACAACACGAAAAACGGCACGGCCTCGTCGTCCTGAAAGGTCTGCACAAGGGCCTTGCGATTTTTTACGGCGGTGTCGCCATGGAGCACAAGTCCCGGCCGGCCAAAAATTCCGCCGAGAAACGTCTGGAGCGGTGCCGTCATTTCGCGGAACTGGGTAAAGATCAGCATCTTTTCCTGCCGGGCCGCAATGACCTCGGCGATCTCGCGCAGACGGGCCAGTTTGCCGCTGTCTTCCTCCGCCCAAACATTGTCGTTCAGCCATTGGGACGGATGATTGCAAATTTGCTTGAGCCGCATCAGCGTCGCCAGCACGATGCCCTTGCGCTCGATCCCGTCCGTTTCTTTCAGGGCTTCCGCCAGATCGGATACCGTCTGCGCATAGAGCGCGGCCTGTTTGCGGCTCAAGGTGCAATGCGCCTTGATTTCCGTCTTGTCCGGCAGGTCGGCGATAACGGATTTGTCCGTCTTCATGCGGCGCAGAATATAGGGGCGCACCAGCTCCCGCAGAGGGCCGTAAGGGTTGTGCGGACGTTCGGCGAGTCTCTTGGTGTAGCTCGCGAACTGTTTGGCGGTTCCGAGGAGTCCAGGATTGATGAAATCGAAAATGGACCACAGGTCGCCCAAACGATTTTCGACCGGCGTTCCGGTCAGCGCGATACGTGCGTTCGCCTTCAGCGCCTTGGCCGCCCTGGTCTGTTTGGCGTTCGGGTTCTTGATCGCCTGGGCCTCATCCAGAACCACGAATTGCCAGCGGGTCCGTTCAAGGACCGGCATGCGCAACAACGAACCATAGCTGGTGATCGCGAGGTCAATCTCTTTGAGCCGATCCGGCGTGAACTGCCTGACCTGCTCCGCCGTCATCGCCGAGGGGTGCACGATCCGCGCCTTCAGGGTGGGCGTAAACCGCTCGATTTCCGCAGCCCAATTGGCGAGCAGTGACGCGGGCGCGACCAGCAGACTGGGCGACGGTTCTTTGCCAACCTGGCTTTGCGTCAACAGCAGCGCCAAAATCTGAATGGTCTTGCCAAGCCCCATGTCGTCGGCAAGGCAGGCCCCCAACCCCAGCCCGGACAACAGCCGCAACCATTGCACCCCGGCATTCTGGTAAGGGCGCAAGGTTCCCTTCAAATCCGGGCTGGGCCGGGATCCCGCGTTTGGGGCGCGCAACGCCTTCAACGTCTCGGCCAGCCAGGGTCCCGCCGAGACTTGCGCCCAATCGGTGGCCTCCGCGTCCGGGTCGCTGGAGGTAACTGCGGCCCCGGACAGAAGACGCATGGCCTCGGCAAAGGTCAGACCTCCGCTTTCGGCCAGGGCTTCAGCGGCACGGAATTGCACCATCGTGCGCTCAAGGCGGTCACGGTCGATCTCGACCCACTGTCCGCGCAAAAGCACCAGGGTGTCGGTTCCGGCCAGCAGCTCGGCGATTTCTTCCCCGCTGAGCGGCTCGCCTTCCAGCGTCACATTCATGCGAAAATCAAGAATCCCCTCAAGGCCTACCGCCGAGGGCACGCGCGTGCCAACCGTAGCGGAGACCTGGGGACGCGAGGGACGATTGGCGCGCCAAGTGGCGGGCATACGCACCACGATCCCGGCCTTCTCCAATTCGGGCACACTGGAAAGAAAACGCGCGGCTTCACCGGAAGACCAGCGCATGGGGTGAAATATTTCCCCGGCATCGACCATCGACCGCAGCCAGCCGCAGGTTTCGGTGGCGCGTTGGACTGGCAGCAGCAAAGACAGCAGCTTGTCCCGGTTCGTAGGACCGGAATACTCCCGCAGGGCCTGGGCAAGCGGGACATGCTGGGCCTTGGCCTGTGCCGACAATTGGGTGGTGTAGGTGGCCATGAAGGCGAAGGGCAGATCGGGATCACGCCTGTTTTCCGCCAGATTGAAATGGACCCGTCCAATCAGATTCCAGGCCGGGTTCAGTCCTTTGAGAAAGGTCTGTAAGTCCGTTCCTGCCCCGGCCAGAGAGGCTGTGAACGCCGACGCCAGTTCGGCCCACAACGCCTTGAGGATGTCTCGGGTCAGATATTCCGCCCCCGGCATCATGGGAGCCGTCAGGGCGAGGGTAACAAGCTCTCCGTCAGATGGGGGCTGCACGGTGGGAGGGGACGAAGCCTCCGCGCCCGAGGACAGCAGGCACAATGTCTCCACATAGCGCGCCGCAAATCCACGCCACCAGACAAAGACAGGTGGCAACACCCGCCCAACCTCTCCCGCTCCCAACTGCACGAGGCCGAATCCGGCTCCTCGCGCAAAGGCCAGAGCGAGACGTTCCGCGGTCCCGTCGTCCAGGACGGGAGCTTCCTCGTCCGTTTCAAGCCGAAGGTGCCCATGTGGCGTCAGACGTAACCCGAGGCGAGGCATGGCGATGTTGTGTTCCTCACGTCGATTCCCGTTCGCGTCATGCGGAACGCATGCCTACGGCATAACGGTCCGCAATGTGCGTTGCCGGGGCAGTCCTCGAACCGCTTCATGATGATGCGATCCATCTCCGTTGGGACTGGCTACCACAACGTCTGGTGGCTGGAAAGGCGTAAATCCGGGGAGCGCCTGATTGGCGCGATTGAAGCTTTTCTCGGGCGGCCGGCCATTATTCGTGGTCGCCACCCAGACTATCGAAGCCGGCGCCGATTTCGATTTCGACGCTCTGGTGACTCAGATCGCCCCGCTCGACGCCTTCGCGCGACGGGGCGTGGTCGTCTCCAGGAGGAGGCAAAAAAAACGCGGCGCCAGAAGGACGCCCTCGGGGGGACGTCTGAGCCGCGACTCGCAACGAGCCTAAGACTCCCAAATCGACGATTCGTTGTCAAGTTGGTTTTCGATAGTTGGTTTTCGGCACTGATTTTCCATCACTGGGGCAACTCGTAGTGATCGGCCAGGATTTCGAGAGCGATGGCAAGCGCGCCAGCCGTTCCCTGGTGGTTCTCATTGCGGGCTGCGGCCACCGAGCTGACGGTCACCCCCTCGCAGACCACCGGATACACCACCCCGGTGAGCTGACGGCCGAGGACACGCAGGGCCAGCCGGAACCGGGTGAGCGCATCGATGCGGGCAATGGAGAACTGATCCCCGTTGCCCACCCGGAACCTGGCTCGGGCGGCGCCGGTGTTGGAAGCCGCCAGGTCGGTAACGTGCCTGGCGGCCGCACGGGCTGTTTGCTGCCGGTTATTCATGGCGCCCCCCCTTGGCCTGCTGACGCTCGCCGTGGAGCCTGGGGCCGATCTGGTGACCGCCTCGCGTTCCGGCCAGGAGAGACGGGAATCGTCCGCTTTCACGACCAGGACACTCTGTTCCCGCCAACCGTCGCGCTTGACGTCATCGGGCGAGCGGCGCGTTCCCGCCCGCATGACCGCACAGCTTTCCAAGGATCTGCACCAGCGCCTGATTGCCGCCGTGGAGGAGGGGCATCCTTCATGTGTTCAGGAAAATTGAAGGGTGGTAAGGCCCCAGGAAAGAAATTGCACAGCCGGATGAGATCAGATAGCCTTCAGACCTGTTTCCCTGCGGAGGGGTGGCCGAGTGGTCGAAGGCGCACGCCTGGAAAGTGTGTATACGCCTAAAGCGTATCGTGGGTTCGAATCCCACCCTCTCCGCCAATTCTCACGCCAAGTGCTTGAGAATATTCAATAAAATGCCGATGTAGATGCTGTCAGCGCCTCCTGTGCTACACAGGGGTGCTACACGCATGCTTGGTGCGACCTACGTCCAGCGCCACCCGAGGACCGGGGGCTACTGGTTTCGACGCCGGGTTCCAGACCATCTGAGACCCATCATTGGGCG
>JADGDA010000176.1 GCA_015228695.1 Alphaproteobacteria bacterium | reverse complement strand
GGCGCCAGACGGCGATAGCGCCGCGCCAGCAGGCCGCCCTGATAGCGGGGATATCCCGCGAACACCTCGTCGCCACCGTCGCCCACCAGGGCCACGGTGACGTGCTCGCGGGCCTTGCGCGACAGGTCGTTGATCAGCAGCGCGGTCGGATTGCCGAACGGCTCGCCGAACCGGGTCGTCAGGGTGCCCAGCAGTCCGGCGAGGCTGGGACTGGCGGGCAGTTCGGAATGCCGGCTGCCGATATGGCCGGCCACCTCCCGCGCCGGCCCGCGCTCGTCATAGGCGGCGTCGGTGAAGGTCATGGTGAAGGTGCGGATGGGGGGCGCGCCCTGGGCCTTGGCCTCGGCGGCCATCAGCGCGGCGATGGTCGAGCTGTCGACTCCGCCGGAGAGGAAGCAGCCGACGGGCACGTCGGACACCATCTGCGACGCCACCGCGCGCCGCACCAGCGGCAGCAGGTCCTCCACGGTTTCATCCAAGGTCGCCCCGAGGTCCGAGCCCGTGTAGGCGGGCCGCCAATAGGGCGCGATGTCGATGCGCCCGTCGCGCCAGCGCAGCCAGTGCCCCGGCGGCAGCTTGCGGAGCCCGGCGTGGATGGTGCGCGGCGCCGGGACGTAGAGGCAGGCCAGATACTCGGACAGGGCTTCCCGGTCGAGTTGGAGATCGATGCCGGGATGGGCGCGGAGCGCCTCGATCTCCGAGGCGAAGGCGATGCCTCCCGAGGGCAGGGGGGCGTACACCAGCGGCTTGATCCCGAGCCGGTCGCGGACCAGGGTCAGCTCGCGCCGCTCCCGGTCCCACAGGGCGAAGGCGAACATGCCGGACAGCCGGCGCACGGCCTCCATGCCCTCGCGCCGCAGCAGGGCGAGCAGCACCTCGGTGTCGCCGTGGGAGCAAAAGACCTCCCCCGCCGCCTCCATTCCGGCCTTGAGGCTCTGGAAGTTATAGATTTCGCCGTTGAAGACGAGGACGTAACGGCCGCAGGAGGACACCATGGGTTGGGCCGCAGCCTCCGTCAGGTCGATCACCGCCAGCCGGGTGTGGACCAGTCCCATGCCCCCGTTCGGGTCCAGCCAGACGCCGTTTCCGTCGGGTCCGCGATGGGAGATCCGGTCCCGCAGGGCGGCCAGGGTGGCGGCGTCGGCTTCGCTGCTGCCCGCTATGCCGCACATTCGGAACGCCCGGCGACCAGAATGACGTTCTTGCCCACCGGAACGGGCAGGGCGCGCTCGACCATGCGGGTGAGGGGCACCCCCACCCGGTCGTAGAGCCGGGCCGCGCCGGGGTCCATCCGGGTCCGCCCCCCCAGGGTGTGGACCAGCAGCCACGGCAGGATGCCGAGCAGGTCGAAATAGGCGGCGTGCAGCACTTCGAACCCGGCCGCCTCGACCTTGGCGACCAGTTCGGAGCGGCGGTAGCGGCGGTGGTGGCCGATGGCGGCGTCCAGGCGGCTGTAGAGGAACGGCAACGCCGGGACGAACACCATCAGGCGCCCGCCCGGACGCAGGACGCGGGCCAGTTCCCGCAAGGCGGCCCCGTCGTCCCGCACGTGTTCCAGGGTGTTGATCATGACCGCGCCGTCGAGGCTTGCCGCTTCCCGTGAGGACAGCCAGTGCTCCAGGGTGTCCGCGAATACGGCGACGCGGGAATCGCCCGCGAAACGCCCGCTCAGCCGGGGGATCAGGTTGGGCGACGGCTCGATCAGGTCCAGCCGGTCCACCAGCGGCAGCAGCATCCGCGATAGGGAGCCGATTCCCGCTCCCAGCTCGGCCACATGCCCGCGAAGGTGGGGGCGGAAGATGTCGACGATGGCGTTCTGGTAATTGGGAAGCTCGGCCAGGGCCTCCAGATCGCTGCCCTCGTAGGTTACCGGGTCCGGCATGGAGGCGGTCAGTCGAACAGGTTGTAGCGCAGGATGCACCACAGGGCGCGGAACCCGTCCTTCAGCCCGATCTTCTTTCCTTCCTCGTAGGTCCGGCCGCTGTAGCTGATTCCCACCTCGTAGATCCGGGGCGCGGGGGTCAGGCGGCTGATTTTCGCGGTGATCTCGGGCTCGAACCCGAACCGGTTCTCCCGGATGGCGATCCTGGCCACGACCTCGCGCCGGAACACCTTATAGCAGGTCTCCATGTCGGTCAGGTTCAGGTTGGTCATCATGTTGGACATCAGGGTCAGCACCCGGTTGGCGACCATGTGCCAGAAGTACAGCACCCGCACCGACTCCCCCCCTCGAAACCGCGACCCGTACACGACGTCGGCGCGGCCGTCCACGATCGGTCCCAACAGTTTCGGATACTCGCCGGGCTCGTACTCCAGATCGGCGTCCTGAATCAGGATCACGTCTCCGGTGGCCTGGACGAAGCCCGTGCGCAGCGCGGCGCCCTTACCCTGATTGACCGAGTGGCGGACGAGTCTGACGCGGGGGTCCTGGGCGGCGACGGCCTCGGCCGCCCGGACCGAATCGTCCCTGGAGGCGTCATCGACGATCACCACCTCCAGCTCCAGTCCGGCGGTGTCGGCGGCCAGAACGCGGCGTATCAGGGTGTCGAGGGTCTTGGCCTCGTTGTAACAGGGCACGATCACCGAAAGGGTACGTGGTTCCGTCATCGAGTCGTCCTTATCCAAGCCCCCCTATCCAAGCCCCAGGAGCGCGGCCAGAGAATGAACGTAGTTTCCGAACTGCGCAAGGTACAGAGCGAGCACGGCGGCGAGCCAGACCCAAAGGAGGACCGGTTTCCCGTCCGCCGCCCCGGCCTCCTTCAGGACCCGGGCGACGGCCTCGGCCGTGCCCGCCCAGGAAAACCGTTGCGCGCGAGCGAGCGCGGCTCGCCCCCGCTCGGCCCGCAGGGCCTCGTCGCCGAGCAGGGACAGAATCCGGGCCGTCATGTCGGCGGGATCGGCGGGATCGAAATAGCAACCGGCCTCGCCCAGGATTTCAGGCATGGCGGTGGTGTTGGAACTGGCGATGCAGGCTCCGCACGCCATGGCCTCGACCAGGGGGTTGCCGAAGGTTTCGACGGTGGAGGGAAACACGAACACGGTGCAGCCGTTGTAGAGGTCGTTCAGGGTATCGGGCGCGACGCCTCCCAGGAACAGGACCGCGTTGTCCAGCCCCAGCGCCGCGATCCGCCGCCGCAGACCGGCGGCGTAATCGGGGTCCACCTCCCGCCCGGCGATGAACAGATGAACCTCCGGATGCGCGGCGACGATCCCTGGCAGGGCGTCGATCAGCCCGTGCAGATTCTTCTGCACATAGATGTCCGCCACCACCAGCAGGAACGGAGGCGCCGTCTTCGGCTGAAACGTGGGATGGAACAAGGGGCTCAGGCCATGGTGGATGACCGTCGTCTTGTTCCCGAATCCCCGCGAGAGGGCGCGGCGGGCGTATTCGGACACGGCGATGGCGCGGCGGCACCCCAACAGGGACAGGCGGGTCATCAGCGATAGCCCGGCCCAATAGAGCCGCTTCGCCGGCCTGGACTCCTCCTTTGCCACCTCCAGGGCGTTGCGCAGCAGGATCACCGGCCCCGGAGCCAGCAGCGGGCCGAAATTGGCCGGGGAGAAGGTGACCCTCGCTCCCATGCGCCGGGCCAGGACCGGCAAAACGGTCTGTTCCCACGCCAGCAGACGGAAAAGACCCCCACCGAAATCGAAGGTTCTGACCCGGACCCGCTCATCGATGGGGCTGAACAGCGGCAGTTGTTCGCGCTTCAGGAACAGGGTCAGCTCCAGTTCCGGGTCGGCGGCCAGCAACGGCAGCATGTTGCGCAGATAGGTGACCCCGCCGCCGGTCTTGGCGTGCAGGCCGTTGATCAGCACGCTTATCCTTGTCGGGCTCACGGTAGCACCCCGAACGTCTCCCGAGGCAGGGACAGGGCTAGGGAGGCCAGGGTGCGCGCCAGGCCCATGGCGTCGCGGCGGGAACGGTACACGGTCAAGGCCTCGTAATGGACGGCGAGGACACGGAACCAAACGCTCGGCAGGGTCAGGCCGGGAAACCGGGCAAGGCGCGGAGCGTGCCGACGGAGGATGCGGAGCTGGCAGGACAGCCGGCGGGCGGTGTTGCTGGTGACGCTTCCCGGAGTGATGTGATAGCGGACCAGCCGTTCGGGAAAGACCAGGAACGGCGTTCCCGGCTGACCCAGGATGCTCAGGAACAGATCGAAATCCTGCCCCACCGGCAATTCGGCGTCGAACCCGCCGGCCTCCATGACCGCTTCGCGCAGGACCACCACCGAGCAGGTGTCGATGTAGCCGCGCCGGTACAGTTCCACATAGGGGTCGCGGCCGGAGGCGAAGCGGCGGCTGCATTCCAGCGCCTCGGTCTCCCCGTCCCGGATCACCCAGCCGTCGTGGGCGACCAGGGTGTAGCCCTCCGCGAGATGGGCCATGCTGCGTTCGATCTTTTCCGGCAGCCATTCGTCATCGGCGTCGAGGAACGCCACATAGCGGCACGCGGCCTTGGTCAGGGCGTGGTTGCGGGCGGCTCCCGGCCCCTGGTTGTCCTGCCGGAATATTCTCAGGGCGGCGCCGTTCATGCCGGGGACCATGGCTTGGGCGGCCTCGGAGGTGCCGTCGTCGGAGCCGTCGTCCACGACGATGACCTCCCTCGGCGGAAGCGTCTGCGCGGCGATGCTGGCCAGGGCGCGGCCGATGGTCGCGGCGGCGCGATAGGCCGGCATGATGACGCTGACATCCGCGGTTTCAGGCGGCATCGGCGAACGCCTCCAATCCTTCGGAAGGAGGCTCGGCCATCGGGGTCTCCACATGCAGGCGCACGGTCATCTCCAGCATCAGAAGATCATAGAGGGGGAAGGCGTGGCGGGGACTGGCCGCGAGACGCTCGATCCCGCGCCGGGTCCACCAACCTCGCTCCAGGGACTGCGGACGGGTGAGAATCCGCCGCGCCACGTCTCCCAGTCCCGCCGCCATCCAGGCGGGAACCGGCGAGGCAAACCCTTGTTTGGGGGCATTGAGCACCGCCTCCGGCAGGAAGGGAGCGGCCATCGCCCGCTCCAGCGCCTTCTGCCGGCCGCCGGGGGCGCGGACCTCGGGAGGCACGGCAAGGGCCGCCTCCACCAGCCGATGGTCCAGGAACGGCACCCGCCCCTCGACCCCCACCGCCATGCTGGTGCGGTCCAGGAGCGTCAGCAGGTCCTCGGGCAGATAGGTGCACAGGTCGGCCGCCAGCGCCCCGGTGTCGGCCGGGCCGGGGAACGCGGCGAAGGCCTCCGCCTGGGCCGGAACGGGGCTCCGCTGGGCGTTGCCGATCAAGGCCCGCATCGGCGGCGGGAAATGGGTCGCGTGCTCGTGGGTGTAGGCGCCCCGGTCGCTCTCGAACTTGCCCGCGCGGCGCAGACGCCAAGCGGTCATCGGGGCCAGACCCTCCAGGACCGGCTCGATCACTCCCCGGCGCAGCCAGCCGGGGAGGCGCAGGTAACGGGCCTCGACCGGCAGGCGGAAATACCGGCCATAGCCGGCGAACAGTTCGTCGCC
>JADGDA010000175.1 GCA_015228695.1 Alphaproteobacteria bacterium | reverse complement strand
TCGTCGCCCCCGGAGACCGGGGCCGCCGCGATGCCGGCTCCGTGGCCGAGCGCCTGCGCGACGGCGGCCGACAGGGCCTCGGGCGCGTGAACCGGGCCGGTATAGGGGGAAAAGTATCCCGCCCGCCGCCCCTCCTCTGGAAAAAGCTGGTTCCAGGCATACAGCGCCATGCCCAGGGCGATGCCGGCGTCGTTGGGACACGGGGGCACATGGACGTCGCGGAACGGCGATGGCCCCAGCGCGTGCTCGGTGGCGACGCAGTTCAGGGCCAGCCCCCCCGCATAGCACAGATCGTCGAATCCGATCAGATCGTGCAGGTAATGGAACAGCCGCGAGACCTCGGTGTTGGTCACCTCCTGCAAGGCGCGGGCGGCATCCTGGGAGCGTCGGGAACGGGTATCCGAAAGGTCCTCGCCGTTGTTGAACCCGAGGGAAGGGTCGATGACCCGCTCGACTCCAGCGATGTCGGCACAGACCTGCCAGTTATAGCCCATCCTGGCCGTCAGATGATGGATCAGGGCCGGGTCGGGGCGGCCATAGGCCGCGAGAGCCATGATCTTTCCGGCGGAAAAGCCCGAATCGTGCTCGTGCATGGGGGGGATGCGCCAGTTGTGCTGGCACGTTTTTTGCCACCAGTGGGCCAGATTCGAATAGGGCAGATCGTTCAGCAGCATGCCCATCCGGGAGCCGACGCCGACGCCCAGGCCGATGGTGCCGGCGTACTGGTCGCCGCCGCCGTCCAGGGTGAGGATCGCCGCCCTCGCGAAGGGGGAGGTGTAGAAGGCGGAGGCGGCATGGGCGACGTGGTGATTGACGGCCAGCGCCGGAATCGGGTGGTCCTGGAGCCGGGCCAGGAAAGGAACGCACTGCCGTCCGCCGGTCATCGGCACCGGACAGGGGTTGTTCACCGTCCCCGGCCTGCTCTTGGCCGCGTCCGCCAAGCCCTGATTCAGGCAGACCACGCCGACGTCGTCGAGGCCCAGTCCCGCCCGCTCCAGGCAATGGCGGAGAAAATCCTCGCGGTAGCCGTAGTCGTGCTTGACGCGGGTGAACCGCTCCAGTTCCAGGTTGAGCCGCACGTCCCCGTCAACGACGATGGCGACGGCAGCATCGTGGCCGGAAAACAGCGACAGAACGACGCGCGGCCCCCGCCGCCCGGCCAGATGGGCCGACAACCCGTCAAGGGAGGGAAGGCCCTCGGGAGCCAGACTCTCCGGGTCGCCCGCCGGCCCGAAGGGATCGGGCTGGCGGGCGAGCCAAAGGCGATAGGCGTCGAGAAGAGGCATCACGCGCTTTCCCCGGAAAGACGCGCTCCGGGCTCAACTCGGCCGCAGAACGATCCCGGCCAGCGGCGGCAGGGTCAGGGAGAGCGAGCAGGAACGTCCCATCCAGGGAATGTCCTCGGTATGCAGGTCCCGGCCCCCGTTGCCGACGTTGCTGCCCCCGTACACGGCGGCATCCGAGTTGAGGACCTCGGTATAGGACCCGGGCGCCGGAACCCCGAGCCGGTAGTTCTCGCGGGGAACGGGGGTCAGGTTCACGACCACCACCACGGACTCCCCATCGTTTCCCCTGCGCACGAAGCTGAGGATCGACTGTTCATGGTCCGAGCAGTCGATCCACTCGAACCCATGCCAGTCGAATTCGTACCGGTACAGGGCGGGCGTCCCGTGGTAGAGGTGATTGAGGTCGCGGACCAACTGCGCCATGCCCTTGTGCATGGGATAATCGAGCACGTACCAGTCGAGAACGCCGGTGCTGCTCCATTCCAGCCCCTGGGCGAACTCGGTTCCCATGAACATCAGCTTCTTGCCGGGATGGGTGAAGGTGTAGACGTAGAGGGTCCGCAGGTTGGCGTGCCTCTGCCACTCGTCTCCTGGCATCTTGTTCAGCATCGACTGCTTGCCGTGGGAAACCTCGTCGTGGGAGAAGGGAAGGACGAAGTTCTCGGTGAACGCATAGAGCATGCTGAAGGTCAGATTGTTGTGGTGGTACCGGCGGTGGACGGGGTCTTCCGCCATATAGCGCAGGGTGTCGTTCATCCAGCCCATGTTCCACTTCAGATCGAACCCGAGCCCCCCTTGATCGACGGGGCGGCTGACCTGGGGCCAGGAGGTCGATTCCTCGGCCACCATCAGGGCACCGGGGCATTCCTGATGGACGGCGATATTCAGTTCCCGGATGAAGCCCAGGGCTTCCAGGTTTTCCCGCCCGCCGTACTGATTGGGAACCCACTCGCCTTCCTTGCGCGAGTAGTCCAGGTACAGCATCGACGCCACCGCATCGACCCTGAGGCCGTCCACATGCATTTCCTTGAGCCAGTAGAGGGCGTTGGAGACGAGGAAATTCTTCACCTCGTGGCGGCCGTAATTGAAGATCAGCGTGGACCAGTCGAGATGCTCGCCCAGGCGCGGGTCCTCGTGCTCGTACAGGGGGGTGCCGTCGAAACGGGCGAGGCCGTGGGGGTCCTTGGGGAAATGGGCCGGAACCCAGTCGAGAAGCACGCCGATGCCGCGCTGGTGCAGATGATCGACGAAGTAACGGAACCCATCGGGGTCGCCGAAGCGGGAGGTGGGGGCGAAAAAGCCGGTCACCTGATAGCCCCACGACGGGTCGAAGGGATGCTCGGCCACCGGCATCAGCTCGACGTAGCTGAAGCCCATGTAGATGACATAGTCGGCAAGGCGGTGGGCCACTTCCCGGTAGTCGAGGAAGCCGCCCTCGCTGTCCCGCTGCCAGGACCCCAGGTGAACCTCGTAGACCGACATCGGGGCGTGGAGCCAGTCCGCCCCGGTCCTGCGCTCCATCCAGGAGCCGTCCCCCCACCGATAGGCGCTGCGGGCGGGAACGATCGAAGCCGTGCGGGGCCTGAGTTCATGCTGTTGGCCATAGGGGTCGGCCTTCATCAGGACCTCGCCGCTGTGCCGGTTGCGGATTTCGTACTTGTAGACGTGTCCGGGCTCCAGGTCGGGGATGAACAGCTCCCACACCCCGCTGCCGCCGCGCGAGCGCATGGCGTGGCGGCGGCCGTCCCAGCGGTTGAAGTCGCCGACCACGCTGACCCGCCCGGCGTTGGGGGCCCAGACCGCGAAGCGGATGCCGGCGACCCCGTCGACCTCGTGCTCGTGGGCGCCCAGGGTGTTGTAGGCGTACAGCAGCCGCCCCTCGCCGAGGAGATAAAGGTCGGCGTCGCTGATCTGGGGGGGATAGGTATAAGGGTCGTGGGCCACATGCTCGTGGTGGCTGCCATCCCGCCAGAGCAGACGGTAGTGGTCGGGGACCTTGCCGCCGTCCCCCCGCCACTCGAAGAAATCGGTTCCGGGGATGCGCGCGAGGGGAAGATTGCCTTCGACGACCGTCACTTCGCTGGTATCGGGAATGAACACGCGGATCACGGTCTGACCGTCGCCGTCATGACGGCCGAGCACGGTAAAGGGATCGTGGTGTTCCGCCCTGGCGATACGGTCGAGATCGGCGTTGAGATTCGCGGCGCTCATCGTGGGCACTCCCTGCTGACCAACGGGCATCGGCGGAGCGTCGGGGCGAACAAAGGCCCAACCCGCATCGGATTACGAGAAACTCCCCCCCGCGCCAGGGTACAGTGTTGCGCAAGGCGCGTCCACCTCCGCTTTCAGGGCGCAACGAAGGGCCGATCGTGGGTCAGGGAGGGGATCTTGGAGCGGGCCTCCATGACCTTGGCGGGGTCGATTTCGGCCAGGATCAGGCCCGGTTCCTCGCCCGCGTCGGCCAGGACCTCGCCCCAGGGGTCCACGATCAGGGCGTGGCCGAAGGTCTGGCGTCCGCGGACATGGGTGCCCGTCTGCGCCGGGGCGAACACATAACTGCCGGTCTCGATCGCCCGCGCCCTCAAAAGCACATGCCAGTGGGCCTGGCCTGTGACTCGGGTAAAGGCGGACGGGACCGCCAGGAACGAGGCCCCCCCCTGGGCGAGGGCCCGGAACAGATGGGGGAAACGCAGATCGTAGCACACGGAAAGCCCCAGCCCGCCCCATGGCGTCCGGACCAGGACGGCGCGGTCGCCGGGGCGGAAGGTGGACGATTCGCGATAGCTTTCCCCGCCCCCCAGGTCGACGTCGAACATGTGGATCTTGTCATAGAATGCGGCGATGTCCCCGTCCGGCCGCAGCACATAGGTCCGATTCGCCACCATCGAGTCCGCGAGACGCACGGCCAGGGTGCCGCAGTGCAGCCAGATATTCAGCTCCTGGGCAAGCCCGCGGAACGCGGCCAGGGCCCAGTGCTCGTCCTCGGGCATGGACTTGTCCACGATGGCACCGCGTCCCCATTCCATCATGGACACGTTTTCCGGCATGAGCACCAGATCGGCGCCGCGATCCTTGGCGGCGCGGGCCAGGGTGCTTACCGCCTCGATGTTCCGGCCGAGGTCGTTGCCCGCGTTGACCTGGAGACAGGCGGCGACGAACCGTCCGCTCACGCGGACACGCCCTTGAGAAGCGGGTCGAGTTCGCCCTTGGCGTCCAGGGCGAACAGGTCGTCGCATCCCCCCACATGCCGGTCGCCGATGAAGATCTGCGGCACCGTGTGGCGCCCTCCCGCCCGGGCGATCATGGCCTCGCGCAGGTCCGGCCGGTCGAGGATGTCGATTTCGGTGAAGGCCGCGCCCTTGGACCCCAGGAGCCCCTTGGCCTTGGCGCAATAGGGGCAGGTCGGTTTGGTATAGATGTCGATGTGCGCCATGGGATGGGTGCCTCCTCTCGGTTTTCCTTCGGGGTCGAAACGTTATTCGGGGGGGCGCGCGGGCGCGGTCTGGCGGATGACCATGCAGACCCCGCCCATCTGCCTCATCGTCTCGCAGGCCGTCTTGGCGTGCTCGAATTCAATCGGGCCGCCCTGGACCCGGAACAGGATTCCCCGCGCCCCGGCGTCGAACGGCTGGACCACGGGATTGAGTTGCCCGAGCTGCTCGGGATAGCGGCGCTGCTGCCGGCGCCATTCCGCCATGGCCACGTTCTCGTCCTTCACCGTCGCGATCTGAATGAGCGCCGGCGCCGTCAGGGGAACATTGTCCGGTTCGAGGGGAACATCCTCTTTCCGTTCGGGCTTCTTGTCCCGCGCTTCGGGGGCGGCGCCGACGAGTTCCATGAAGGCGACGCCCTCCCTGGCCTTGGCGTGGCCCCCCTTGGCGGCGAGACGGAGCCATTTCAGGGATTGGGCCAAGTCCTGGGGAACGCCGTCCCCGTTGCCGTACAGAACGCCCAATTCGTACTGGGCCTCGGGGTTCCCCGCATCGGCCAGCGGCTGGAGTCGACTCGCGGCGGCACGGTAGTCCCCCTGATGGAGGGCTTGCAGGGCCAAGGCGATGTCCGCCCCGGGGTCCACCCCGGAAGCTGGCGAGGAAAAGAGGACGACGAGGAGCAGTGCATGAAAAAAGGACGCCCGCGAACGCATTCTGTCGATGTTCCCTCGGTGTTCCCTCTGCGCTCCCTAGGTCCGGCCATTGCCGCACGCGCCGGGGCCGTCAAGAGGTGCTCCGCATGA
>JADGDA010000174.1 GCA_015228695.1 Alphaproteobacteria bacterium | reverse complement strand
TGAGGCCACCGTGCAACGGCTTGTCCTTGACAGACGCGAGCACGGTGTCAGGCTGACGGTGGAGGGGACAGTCCCGTTCACCGCGTCGAGGAGGCCGCTACATGGCGAGGCGCGCGGCCAAGCGGCTGGGGACGGGGCGAATGCGCTGTTCCTGGGAGGGGCGGAAGAGCCAGTCGGCCACCAGCGCACCGGCCACCGCGCTGGTAACCGCATAGACGCGGCTGACCGCAATGGCGCCTTCGGAGGCGCTCAACAGCGGAGCGGTGCCGCTGCTGGCGAGAAAGGGAAGCGCGGCGGTGCCGCCGGTGGCCATGTTGAAGGCCACGACTCCGGCAATGGCGCCCACCCCCGCAACCAGCAGCCCGTTGGTGTTGTCGGGGGCGGTGTTGCCGGGGGCCGGGGGCGTCTCCACCGTGGCCGCGTCATCGTAGCGCAGCCACTCGATGCGTGGCATGGCGCACTCCTGGGCGGCGGAGGCGGTTCCTCCCCCCATTCCCATCGCCCCGGCAAAGGACAGAGCAGCCGCGATCATCCGAGCCGCGTGGATACGTCTTGCCAGCATGAGTTTTTCCTTTCCATTCCGTTTCAGATCAGGCCCGTTCCGAATCAAGCCCGCTCCAAATCAAGGTTGCGCCGCCGCCGCGCCGAGCCGTTCCAGCATCAGCCCCCCCAGGGTCTCGGATGCCGCATTGATCGACAGGCGGGCCCGGGCCTCGGTCATCCACCGGCCGGCCAGAGTCGCGGCCGGACCTTCCAATTGAGCCAACATCTGCACGGCCCCGGCGACATCGTCCTCGGTCAGTTTGCTGATCGCCGCGGCGATGATGTCCTCGGTCGGGTCCTTGTCGGGCGTCACCGTGCCCGCCCCCGCCGGCGCGATGGCGTTGCTGAGCCAGGAGCGGACCCGATCGGTCAAGGCTTGGTCGGACCCCGCCACGGATTGAATCTTCGGCACGACGATCGCGACGAAACTATCCCGCAGTTCCGCCACGGTGGCGACTCCGGTCTGCGCGACGTCGGCGATCACGTTGACCTGCGTCACGATGCTGGTATCGCCGCCGGAAAGCTCCCTGACGACCTCGATTTCCTTGGCAAAGGGCTTGTGGGTCTGCGCCACGGCGTTCAGTTGCAGCAACGCCAGCGATAACTGCGCCGCCCTGAGCGAGCGGTGAACGGACTCCCGCCCATCGCCAAGCTGGGTGAGCCGGTCGCCGACGGAGGCGACCTGACCTTCGACGGAGGCGACCTTGCCTTCGACCGGGGCCAAACGCTGTTCCAGCGCGCCCGCCTTGCCCTCGACGGCGGCCAGACGCTCGGTGGCGGCGGCAACGATCGGGGCCAGTTCGTTGATGCGGCCGCCAAGACCGGTTTCGATCTTGGCCAGCCGCTCCACGGCCGCGGCGACGCCGGTTTCGAGGTTCTCCATGCGCGCGGACGGGATGCCGGCCGCCGGCGGGGGAGCCGCATCCAGCCGCTTCTGCGTGGTGTCGAAGGCGCTCTCAAGCCGGGATATCCGCCCCACGGCACCGCCGAGGCTCTGCTCCAGGGACTCGATGCGGGCGGAGGCGGACACGGCCCAGGCCTCCATGGACTCCGGCTTGGCCGGGGCGGCGCCGTCGCCCGGCCCGGCGGGGGTCAGCTTCTGCACCCGACGGCCCAGCGCCGTAAGGCTGCTCTCGACGGCCGCGATGCGCCCCACGTTTCCACTGACCACGCTTTCGTTGGCCTCCATCCGCGCCGCCAGGGCATCGACGGCCTCGCGCCTCACCCCGGTGTCGGGAGCCCGCCGCAGCAGGAACTGAACCACGGGCTCGGAACCGAACTCCGCCAACAGCCACGGGTGCACAAGGGGCAGAACCACCGGGTAGGCGGCAACCACGAGGGCGAGAAGGGCCAGGAAAATGGCGAAACCGCCCCCCGACCTCCCCCGCTGCCGGGACGAGGGCGCCGAAACCGGTTCGACGATCGCCTCCACCGGGTCGGGCGCCTTCACCGGGTCGGGTGTCGGAGTCGCTTTGGGAAACTGCCTCGCCAAGCCCGCGAGGGCCTCTGGATCGACGCCGGGAAGTCCGTTATCTGCTGCCATTCTTCTGCCTGCTCTTTCTTAAGCTGCGGACGTTGTCAGGATCGGGACCAAATGTCCGCTTCAAGTTCCTTGGCAACACGGTCGACGTCCCGTGCCGCCCCCCCTCGCGGCAGCAGGGCGGTGGGCGACGAGCCGTGAAAGGTCGCCTCCTGGAACGCCACGCGGTCGTTCAATTGACCGGTCAACGGCTCGGCATGGAAGGCAACCAGTTGGGCTCGGGCGTGGACCGCCACCGCCGACCGTTTGACGCGGCACAGCAGCGTGCGGGACCGGATGGGCTTTTTGACCAATTGGGACGCGCTCTCGACGATCTTGCGCGTTTTCAGCGCCTCGAAGATGCTCGCCTCGTCGGTCATTACCGGGATCACCACCAGATCGGCCGAGCCGATGGCGAAAATCATCACCTGATTACCGAACCCGGCACAATCGATCAGCACGATGTCATGGTCGGCAACGAACGCGGCCACGGTCGGAATGATCGCATGCTCGTCGGTCTCCACCTTCAACGGCAGACCGGCCAGCGCGCTCCCCTTCGAGTGCCAGCGAGCCAGAGTCTGGTTGGGATCGGCGTCAATGAGCGCCACCTTGCTTCCCTTGCTCGCCCAGTACGTGGCAAGGCAGGCAATAACGGTAGACTTGCCAGCGCCGCCCTTGCCCGTCGCGGCCGCGATGACCTTGCCCGGCATGGCCCCCTCATGTCCGTCGCACCATGCCCTGCCCTGCCATTCCGTGGCATCGCGCGGCACGATAAACCTACCCACTGCTTTAGCATACGGTCGGAACCAAGGGAAGCGCCGTTCAATGCCCCAGTAGAAAATGAAAAGGCTGCGGACTGATCGCCAGATCCCCGCTAAACGGATGATTGAGCAATATGGCCGTGTAAACGACGGTCATGATCGCCGTGGTCAACAGAACACTCATACTCAACTGCCCGATATAGCTCGGGTTACCGAAGAACCAGCTAAACGTGATCGCCAGACCGGTATTGAACGCCACGATCACCCAGATCAACGTCTTCAAACCGGGACGGACGGCGTTGATCCGGTCGGCTCGGGCGGACAGCGCCCGGGTAAGAAAGCTGTCGGCCTGTAGCTTGATCATGGCATCCCGGTTGGTGGCGGGCGCCGCCGCGACATAGAGGTCGATCAGGTGGTTGATGGCGACGGCGGCGGTCGGACTTTCCCGTCCCTGCTGCATGGAGATGAACTCGCTGCGGATGACGGTGTCCGCATAGGCGCGAATGGCGGCGCGGATGTCCTCACGCGCGGAAAGCCCCAGTTCGGAGACGGTCTCGTCCAACAGGCGCAGGGCGCTCGCCTCGGACTGAAGACTGCCGCGCGCATTCGTATAGCGAATACCGCCGTCCACCAGCACGAAGGCCAGCAGCGCGGCGAAAACCTGCGCGAGGAAGGCGAATTTCGCGCCTCCCACCAGATTGTTTTCAATCAGGGTCGCCCGGTCCGCCAGCAGGGTCAGAGCCGTGATGCCCGCGACCGTAATCAGGACGCCGCCGCCAATCAGCAGCCCGGCGCCCACGCCCACCGGTTGCACGGCCAACCACAGCAGGATGGTGGCCACCGGGTCCAGACCGTTGAGCGGAACGGATGCGGGCGTCATTCCGCCAGTTCCAGGAACGGAGTCGGGCGGATGGCCGCATCCCCGGCGAAGGGATTGCTCAACAGGAAGACGAGGAAGATGCAGGTCAGGATGCTGGCCCCCAGGGAAATACCCATCACGACCTGGCTCAACAGGCTGCGGGTTCCGAAGAACCAGTTGAACATGGCGGTGATGATCACCAGCCCCAGCAACGAAACCCAGATGAAATCCGAAAATTCCTTGGACACGTTGTTGTTCAGCCGGTTGGTCCGCGCCTCGACCACCATGGCCACGGCCAGATTGCCGAGGGCAACCACCGAGCGGTCGGCCGTGTCGGTGGGATTGAACGAGAAATAGACGCCGAGCATCCTGCGGAAGGCCGCGCGGGAAACGGGGCTGTCGTCGCCGGTGACCATCATCGGCCACTCGGTCTCCGCCACGCTTTTCGCGTACTCTTTCATGGCGTCGTGAAATCGGGTCTGGTTTTCCAGCGGCATGCGCGACACCGTCTTGGTCAGAAGCTGAAGTCCCCTGACCTCGGCGTCGACGTAGGCTTCGGCATTGGCGTAGCGGTTGCCGGCCTCCACCATGATGAAAGCGATCACCCCGGTGAAAATCTGCGCCAGGAACATGAACTTGAACGTCCCGACCAAGGTATTGCTGATGAGTTCCTCGGCGGTCATGTAGTTGTTGGCGAGCAGAACCCCCCCGACGATGAACACGAGGCCGCCGCCGACGATCATCAGGAGGATCAGCTCCATGGGCTGGTGGATGAGCCACTGGAAATACCCCTGCCCGAAGATGTCTTTCAGCAGCGCCTCGGGCTGGCTCATGGGAGCGCATCCACGGGCTGGGCGATTTCCTGCAAAATGTTGGCGTATGCGTCGTTCGATACCGCGAGCGGGCCACGGAAGGGGTGGGACAACAGGCTCACCATGAAAACGACGAGCATCAGTCCGCTGGTGTAAAGCGTTCCCATGATGAGCTTGGTCCGCATCGTCGGATAGCCGAACGCCCAGATGAAGATGATGGACAGCACGACGGCGATGTCCAGCAACACGAGCAACGGTTCGCGCAGCTCGAAGGTCGTGGCGTGCAGCCGCCCCTCGCGGTCGTCGTTCAAACGGCGCACGACCGGCACCAGAAACCGCGCCAGGCTCTCGTCGCGGGGCGTCCGCGCCTCGGCGGCGCCACAGGAACGCACCAGGGCGTCCAGCGCCTGTCCCGCCACTTCGCTGCGACCGTTCGCTGCCATGGCCAGCCATTCGGGGCCGATGACCGCCTCGACATAGACGGTCATTGCGCCCAGAACCCTGGAACGGGTCGGCTCGGAGAATTGCGCGGCGGATTCCTTTAGAAGAATCAGGGTGGTCGTCTCCCGCTGGACGCGGCCAACGACCTCATTGTACTGAATCCACGACATGCTCAGCACGAACACGGCCACCAGACTGGTGATCGGTTCCAGAAACCCGAGCTTGCTCCCACGGAGATCGTTGTCCGGCGCCAGATGCGCACCCGGCCCAGCCGTGGTCATCAAAAGCGTGCCGACGACATTGAAGGCGATGCCGATGGCCAGGATCACGAAGAGAGACTGCCAGAGATTGGGATTAGACCACAGCACCAAGCGGCCCTTTGTCAAGTGTCGGGGGACATTAATGCACGCGGTTCGGCCCTGGCAAGGGTCTTCGCCCCGCCAAGCAGGGCTTGCGCCGCCACGAAATTCGACGAATAGTCCCCGCGCGTCGAAGACGGATGCGATCCTTTGACCGCGATGGGGCGGAGACAACGTGGCGACCGGGCACGTAAAAGCGTTGGCTCTTACTGGGATCCGGGGTGGTGATAAATTGTTATATATCAATACGCTA
>JADGDA010000173.1 GCA_015228695.1 Alphaproteobacteria bacterium | reverse complement strand
TGGGGGCGGGGGGCGCGCCGGGGGGGCGACGATCCCTCCCGATACGACGAACTTGATCCCCTCCTCCACCGTCAAAGCCAGGGTGATCAGCTCGGTGCGGGGGATGAACAGGAGAAACCCCGAGGTCGGATTCGGCGTGGTCGGAACGAAGACGTTGACCGCGTCCTCCGCGGTCAGGCCCTTGATTTCCTCCGTCGCGGTTCCGGTGATGAATCCCACGGTCCAAAGTCCCCGGCGGGGATATTCGAGGAGCACGACTTCCCGGAAGGCGGTGGAGTGCTGGCGCAGGACCGTCTCGAAAATCTGTTTGGTCGTGCCGTAGATGCCCCGGATCACGGGCATCCGGGCCATGACGCGCTCCCCCATCCGCACCACCAGCCGCCCCATGAACCCGGCGGTCAGGGCCCCGATGGCGGTCAGACCCGCCACCAGGATCAATAGGCCCAGTCCGGGAATGCCGAAGGGGAGGTAGGTCTCCGGGTTGTATTGGAGGGGCAGCCAGGGCGTGACGTGGCGGTCCACCAGATCGATGACCAGCCAGGCGACGTAAAAGGTAATCGCGGCCGGGGCCGTCACCAGGACTCCGGCGAAGAAGTAGGTGCGCAATTTGGCTCCGAGAGCGATCCTGACCGGAGCGTCTTCACCCCCTTCGCCGGTTTCCGGGGGAAGGGTATGGGGCTTCTTCACTATTTGTCCGCCATCTGCCGGATGTTTCTGACGAAGATCTTCAAAAGCCCACGGATGAAGGGGTCGGCTTTTTGCAGTTTTTCCTGGAATGCTTGGCGGCCGATGATGACCACCGTGCTCTGTTCCTTGGCCCGTGCCGTCGCCATGCGCGGTTTATCGTCGATCAGGGCCATTTCGCCGAAAAGCGAGCCGGGGGTGATCACCCCGAGAACCTTCCCTCCGGCCGCCTCGCTGACGATCTCGATGGCGCCCTCTTGCAACAGGTAGGCCCGGTCGCCTTCCTCCCCCTCCCTGAAAACGACGTTTCCCGCGTAGAACACCTTTCTCTCGACAACTTTTGCCTGCGACATCGTCGTTCTCCTTACGTCGGGTCCGGGGAATGGTATACTCCTCGGTCGCCGTCGCCAATGGGTCAAACCGGGCAGAGGTACGGGGCCATGCTGATTTCGGGCGAAAAAGCACAATTGCTGATCGTGGACGTTCAGGAAAGCCTGACCCCCGTCATGGAGGAACCGCGCAAGGTCATCCATGGATGCGTGACCCTGGCCGTCGCCGCCCGGCGGCTCGGGATGCCGGTCGTGGTGTCCGAACAGTACCCGAGGGGGCTCGGCCCGACCATGGTCGACCTGCGGGGGGTGATTCCGGAAGGCTCCGTGGTCGAGAAGACCGCTTTCTCCTGCGCGGGGGAGCCCGCCGTGCTGGATCGTCTTCGCGGCAACGACCGCCGGCAGGTGATCCTTGCCGGCATCGAGGCGCATGTCTGCGTCCTGCAATCGGCGATCGGCTTGCGGGAAGAAGGGTTCGAGGTTTTCGTGGTGAAGGACGCCTGCTCGTCGCGCCGGGCGGAGAGCGAGCGCGCCGCCCACGACCGCCTGTCATCCGTGGGCATTCCCCTGGTCACCATCGAAATGGCGCTATTCGAGTGTCTGGGCGGGAAAAACCATCCGGCCTTCAAGGATATTCAGCGTCTGGTCAAGTGACGCGGGAACAGTAAAGCAAGGAGCGTAAGCCATGTCCCGTCCGTCCCTGGTCCTGGTTCCGGGCCTTCTCTGCGACGCGGTCCTGTGGAACCACCAGGAAGACTCGCTCAAGGACGTTGCCGAGGTGACGGTGGCCGATGTGTCCGGCCACGATACCATGGCGGAACTGGCCCGGGCGGTCCTGGCGTCCGCCCCGGAGCGGTTCGCCCTGGCCGGGTTGTCCATGGGGGGCTACATCGTCCAGGAAATCATGCGTCAGGCGCCCGAGCGGGTCACCCGTCTGGCCTTGATCAGCACCACGGCCCGCACGGACACGCCGGAGGCGGCCCGCCAGCGCCGGGACATGATCCGGCTGTCGCGGCTGGGCAATTTCATCGGCCTGACGGCGCGGCGTCTGCACCTGCTCATCCACCCGGACCGGTTGAACGATCAGGAACTTACCTCGGCCGTTCTGGAGATGGCCAGACGGGTCGGGCGGGACACGTTCGTCCGCCAGCAGACCGCCATCCTCGGGCGTAAGGACGGGCGGGAGGATCTGAAATCGATTTCCTGCCCGGCCCTGATCCTCTGCGGCCGCCAGGACGCCATCACGCCCCCGGAGGTGCACGAGGAGATGGCGGCGGCGGTGCCCGGCTCCAAGCTGGTGATCGTCGAGGATGCGGGGCACCTTGTCCCCCTGGAGCGACCCCACGCGGTCAGCGCGGTCCTGCGCTATTGGCTTCAGGACGGGGGCGCTTCCCCGGATCAGTCGCCGCCCTGACGACCCTCCTCTCTGCTGTTGCGTAAGGCTTTGTCGTGGAATAGATTTTCTCGACTCAAGACCCCGGTGCACCGGCATTCGGTGGGATATCCGGGCGGATGGTGTCGTGCGCATGGCGCGCTGATGGGGACATGACCATGCTGGGACTCGACGATCTCGCCAAGGTGGACCGGATGGTGTCCATCGACATTGAAACCACCGGCTTTCCCGTGCCGTCCCTTGAAGCGGTACGGACCAAACCAAAGGGCATGCGTCTTCCCGGCGTCGTCATCGAGGTCGGCTGCCTGGAACTGCTGCGGGACGGCGACACTTGGCGGAGGGGAGAGGCATGGGAAAAACGGGTCAACCCGGACGGCCCCCTGCGGAAGGATTCGATCGCCGTTCACGGTATCCAGCCCTCCGGTTTGCGCAAGGAGCCCCGCTTCCCCCAGATTGTCGACGAGTTCATGGGCTTTCTCGGAGACGCGGTCCTGTTGGCGCACAGCGCGCGCAATGAGATGTCGTTTCTGAATTACGAATTTCATCGGGCCGGACTCGCGCCGTGGGACGAATGGCCCTTCTCCGACGAGCGCTTCGTCTGCACCCAGATTCTTTCGCACGCATTCTTCCCCGGAGCCTCCGGGTCGCTGGATGCCCTGTGCGACCGGCTCTGGGTGGACCGCTCCAACCGCTTCAAGTTCCACGGCGCCTTGCTTGACGCCGATCTGACCGCGGATGCTTTCATGAAAATGGCCGGGGGCTTCGTCACCGACGACGTCCGACGGATCGACTTCTCGCCGGATTAGAGCGGTTTCCGACCGGGATTCCGGCGCAACCGACGGCGGCGGACACACGAAGGCGCAAAGTCGCGGAACGGGGATGGTGGTGGAGCCGAGGAGGATCGAACTCCTGACCTTCGCATTGCGAACGCGACGCTCTCCCAGCTGAGCTACGGCCCCATCAGCGGGCGGATAATGTCGCCGCGATATTGCCCGTGTCAAGCGCGGCGTCGCGGGGCGGGGCGCTAAATCGGGGGATCGGGTCGATTTTCCCTGCCCCGGCCCGTGTCCCGGCCCATGTCCTGCGTCGTCATCTGCCGTCTTGGCAGCGGCGGGGGAGGGCCCTATACTGCCGCCCATGCCGCTCAGATATGACATGCCGTTGTACCGGCCGCCCTCCGAAGGCCGCAATCTGATCATCCAGGCGACGATCGGATGCAGCTATAACCGTTGTACGTTTTGCTCCAATTACTGGACCAAGACCTTTCGCGTGCGCCCCCTGGAGGAGGTGTTCCGCGACATCGACGTCGCCGCCGCCGAGTGGCCGGACGCCGACCGGGTGTTCCTGGCCGATGGCGATGCCCTGATGCTGCCGACCGATCACTTGCACCGCATCCTCGACCGTCTGGCCTCGGCCCTTCCCCAGTTGACCCGGGTCACGTCCTATGCGACGCCCGACAACGTCAACCGCAAATCGGTCGAGGAACTGACGGGGCTGCGGGAAAGCAAGCTGACCCTGCTGTACGTCGGTATCGAGTCGGGACACGGCGAGGTCCTGAAGCGCGTCTCCAAGGGCGCCTCGCCCCAGGGAATCGGCAGGGCCATCAACCGGGCGCGGGAGGCCGGCATGAAGGTGTCGGCCATGGTCATCCTGGGACTGGGCGGGCGCGAGTACTCCGACCGGCACATCGACGCCACCATCGAGTTGGTCAACAACGCCCCCCCCACCTTCCTGTCGACGCTGCAACTCGACCTGCAACGGGCCGAGGAGCCGGGATTCCTGGCGCGGTGGGGCAAGCCGTTCGAGCAACTCGACGACATGGCCGTCCTGGACGAGATGGAACGCTTGGTGACCGGCCTCGATCCGGCCCACCCCGTCATCTTCCGTTCCAATCACGCCTCCAACACCCTGCCGCTGGGGGGCACTCTGCCCAAGGACCGCGCCAAGCTCCTGAGCGCCATCTCCGATGCCCGCTCCGGACGGGGCGTCCGCCCCTGGTTCCTCCGTGGGGGGTGAGGCACCCTCGCGGTAACCTTGGGTGGCGCGAAATTGCGTTGAGCAACCCATGGCGTTGTGCGATAATCACCGGTGGCGCTGTCTGCGCCGCCCGACTCTGGGATGTTTGGGAGTCCTCTGGGACATGGGGGTCCTCTGGGGCGTGGGAGTCCGATGACGTGGGATCCATCGACATCCTTCTGGTCGAGGACAATCCGGGCGACGTTCGCCTGACCCAGGAGGCCTTGCGCGGAGTTGGCGTCGACCATCGCCTGCACGTGGTGCGCGACGGGGCGGAGGCTCTGTCCTTCCTCAAGGCCCATGAGGAGGATCGCGACGAGGCGCCGCTTCCCGATCTCGTCCTTCTCGACCTCAACCTGCCGCGGCTGGGGGGACGCGAGGTTCTGGCCAGCGTCAAGGGCGATCCGGTCCTGCGCCATATCCCGGTCGTCATCGTCACCACGTCCGAGGCGGGGCGCGATATCTTCGACGCCTATAACGGGCTCGCCAACTGCTACGTCACGAAGCCCATAGACCTGGATCATTTCATCCTGGCGGTGCAGGGCGTGATCAAGTTCTTCACCTCCGTCGCAAGCCTGCCCCGCCACTGACGCCCGGCGATTGGGGCTGGTTCTTTCCCTCGGAAATCCACTTGCCGCATCGAGGAGCCGAAAAATCTTGCGCCGCAGGGGAGTGCCTGCTAGAAAGCCCACCTCTCGGGCCGTCATAGGCCCCACCCGCGGGGGTGTAGCTCAGTTGGTTAGAGTGCCGGCCTGTCACGCCGGAGGTCGCGGGTTCGAGCCCCGTCACTCCCGCCACTTCATCTTCTGTCCCATCCAGCCGGACGCGACCGCTCCGGTCTTCCTCAAGAAAGCCCAGGGGATCGCTCGGCCCGAGTCGAACTCGGCGGAGGCTCCTCGATGTCGCAAGTGGATTCCGAGGGAAAGAACCTGCCCCCATCGCCGTCAGGGTGACACCGTGCTCGCGCCTGTCAATGACGCTTCGCGGTGGCCCAAGAGCAGGGCAACGAACTCAGGTTAACGAAAAGTTAATTTGTGTAGGTTTGGCACCCTACTCAACAACCAAGGGTCGTCATGTGCGGGCTTGACCCGCGTATCCACGGGCCTCCTTCTGGCTCGGACCAGACGGCGAGAC
>JADGDA010000172.1 GCA_015228695.1 Alphaproteobacteria bacterium | reverse complement strand
GATCGTGCAGATCCAGGCCGACGAGGAACGCTTCTTCGCCCGCCACCGGGTCGCCGATGCCCGCACGGTGCCGCACTTCTATATTCTGGATCAGGACAACCCCACGTCCATCATCTCGTCCCTGCGTTCGGTCCGCGAGAATGCCCGGGCGCTGCGTCCGCTGATTTCGATCGAGATGTGGCGGCAGATCAATCAGATGAGCAGTTGGATGGCGGGCCTGAGCGAGAACGCCGTGACCCAGGCCAATCTGTCGGCGCTGTGCACCGAGATCAAGGAGGCCTGTCAGCTCCATCAGGGCATCACCGAGGGCACCTTCTACCGCGATCAGGCCCATTATTTCTACCTGTTGGGAAAGAACCTGGAGCGCGCGGACCAGACGACCCGGCTATTGGACATCAAGTCCCATACCCTGTCGCGCCGCCCCGACGATGTGAACTCGCCGTTGGATACCAGCCACTGGAACGCGCTTTTGCGCTCCTCCGGCGGCTATCAGGCGTCACGGCGGGTTTTGGCCGGCTCCATCACGCCGCGCTCGGTGGCGGCATTCCTGCTGTTCTCGGATTCCTTCCCGCGTTCGGTCATCCTGTGCGTGCGGCAGATGGACTGGCTGCTGACCCAGTTGCGGACCCGCTACAATCTGCGTGGGGGGACGAAGGCGCTGGAATTGCTGGACGAGTTGCTGGCGGCGCTGACCGATCGGACGATCGATGACGTCGTCGACCATGGCCTGCATGAATTCCTGGACTGGGTGCAGCAACACCTGATCCTGATTTTCAGCGAGATCCATGAAACGTTCTGCTGATGCCGGGAGGGGCGGCCGCTCACCGGTGTAAATCGTGGAGCGCGGCGACGAGGTGGGTCATGGCTCCGTTCCAATCCCCGGGTTCGGGCTGTCGGAACAGACGCGCGGTCGGGTACCAGGGGCTGTCGGAACGGCCCTGGAGCCAGCGCCAGTCGGCGGAGAACGCCAGGAATATCCACGTCGGCCGCCCCAGGGCCCCCGCGAGGTGGGCCATGGGTGAATCCACGGACACCACCAGGTCCATGTGAACCATGACCGCCGCGAGGTCCATCCACGGCACCGCGCCACCATCGGGATCGGCGTCGAGGTCGGGGCCGAGATCGACCGTCGGCGCCCTTCCCCGCGCGCCGGCGAAGGGGGAGCCCCGTTGCAGCGGATACAGCGCCACCCCGGATAGGCCGCTCATCCGGGCCATGACCTCCGCCGGCACGGAACGGGCGTCGTCCCGCCGTCCGGGCGTGTCGTCCTTCCAGACGACGCCGACGCGCAAGGCTCCGTCGGTCCGTTTCAGCCGCTCCCCCCACCGGGCCACCAGATCCGGATCGGGAGCGAGATAGGGCACGGACGCCGGAATCGTGGCGAGGTTGGTTCCCAGCAGGCGGGGCAGGCTCATCAGGGGGACCTGGGCGTCGAACAGGGGCCGGGGGTCCCGCGCGTCCACCACCTTCGACACGCCGCCCACGGACGACATCAAGGGGATCATCCCGGCCGGACAGGACAACAGCACCCGCGCCCCCATGTCGGCCAGCAGCGGCAGGTAACGGACGAACTGAATGAGATCGCCGGCCCCTCCCTCGGCTCGGACGAGGAGGGTGCGCCCGGCGGCATCCTCTCCATTCCAGGAAACGGCCTCTTCGTCCCGGTCCCCGCCGTGACGGAGGCGCGCCTCGAACTCCTCCCACCCCTCGCGGAAATCCCCGCGGGCGAGCAGCGTCGTGGCCAGTTCCCGACGCAAGTCGAGATCGTCGGCGGCCAGCAGCGTGGCGCTCCGGTAGGCGGCGACCGCCTCCCCCAGGCGACCCTCGATCCGGCGCAGGAATCCCAGGTCAGCGTGACGCCGGGCGTTGGCGGGATCAAGGTCCAGCGCCTTCCGCAGATGCCGCTCCGCCTCGTCGAACCGTCCCTGCCGCGCCAGGATACGGCCCAGTCCGGCGCGGGCCGCGCCGTCGTCCGGGCGCGCCTCCACCACCTTGCGGAACTGATTGGCGGCCTCCTCCAGGCGGCCCATGTCGAGCAGGGCGCGCCCCAATCCCTCGCGCGCCTCCACATGGGTGGCCTGGGTGACCATCATGAGGCGGAAATTCTCGGCGGCCTCCTCCGCGCGGCCGAGGCGGAGCAAGGCCCTGGCCAGTCCGTACCGGGCCTGGGCGAGGCCGGGCTCGGCCTCCAGGGCACGGGTGAAACTGGCGGCGGCTTCCTCCGCGCGGTCGCGGCGGGCGAGAAGGGAGCCCAGGTTGCAGGCCGCCCGCGCCGCCAGGGGATGGTCCGGCGGGATCGCCCGGTAATGGGGGTCGGCCTCGTCGAGAAGGCCCGAGGTCTGGTACAGGTTGGCAAGGTTGTAGTGGGCCTCGGCGAAGTCCGGGGCGATGTCCAGGGCGCGGCGGTAATTCTGGGCCGCCTCGACGTGACGTCCGCGGCCGTCCAGGACGACCGCCAGGCCGAACGCTTCCAGCGCGGCCAGATTTTCCGTCATGCGGCGGCGGCCACATGGCGGAGATACCAGTCGTAGGCCTGGGCCAGTCCCTCCCGCAGGCCGGTCCCGGGGGACCAGCCCATGGCCCGGATGCGGGAACTGTCCATGATCTTGCGCGGGGTGCCGTCGGGCTTGTCCGTGTCGAGCCGGAAGCGCCCCCGATAGCCGACGGCCTCCGCCACCAGCCCGGCGAAGTCGCGGATCGACACCTCTTCCCCGCTGCCGACGTTGATGAACCGGGAATGGGAATAGTGCCGCATCAGAAACACCAAGGCGTCGGCGGCGTCGTCCACCGACATGAATTCCCGGAGCGGCGTTCCCGTTCCCCACAGGACCACCTCTTCCGCGTTCTCCACCTTGGCCCGGTGGCAACGGTCGATCAGGGCCGCCACCACATGGCTGCTGCCGGAGAAATAATTGTCGTTGGGGCCGAACAGGTTGGTCGGCATCGCGGAAATGAAGTCGCAGCCGTACTGGCGGCGATAGGCCTCGCACATCTTGATCCCGGCGATCTTGGCCACCGCGTACCATTCGTTGGTGGGCTCAAGCGGGCCGGTGAGCAGCGCATCCTCCACCAGGGGTTGGGGCGCCAGTTTCGGATAGATGCACGAGGCGCCCAGGAACAGAAGCTTCCCGACCCCCGTCTTCCACGCGGAATGGATGATGTTGGTCTCGATCGCCAGATTCTGGTACAGGAACTCGGCGGGAAAGGAGTCGTTGGCAAGGATGCCGCCCACCCTGGCGGCGGCAATGAACACCGCGTCCGGCTTCTCCCCGGCCATCCACCGTTCGACGTCGGCCTGACGGGTCAGGTCGAGGGCGCCGCGATCCACGGTCAGGATCGTGCACGCCTCCCGCTCCAGCCGGCGCACGAGGGCGGACCCGACCATGCCCCGGTGGCCCGCCACCCACACCCTCCTGCCGGCCAGTTCGAATGGAGTTTCCATCGGAGGGCCGTCCTCACATGTTCATCGCCTTCCTCAGATTCGCGTCGAGGGTATCGAGGAATCTGGTGGTGCTCAGCCACGGCGCGCTTGGGGAAATCAGCAGGGCGAGGTCCTTGGTCATCGCGCCGCTTTCCACCGTTTCGATGCAGACTCTCTCCAGGGTGTCAGCGAAGTGGACCACGTCCGGGGTGTTGTCGAACTTGCCCCGGAACTTGAGCCCGCGCGTCCAGGCGAAGATGGAGGCGATAGGATTGGTGGAGGTCTCGCGCCCCTTCTCGTGCTCGCGGTAATGGCGGGTGACGGTGCCGTGGGCGGCCTCGGCCTCGACGGTGTGGCCGTCGGGGCTCATCAGCACCGAGGTCATCAGGCCGAGGGAGCCGAACCCCTGCGCCACCGTGTCCGACTGCACGTCGCCGTCATAGTTCTTGCACGCCCATACGAACGCCCCCGGCCATTTCAGCGCCGAGGCCACCATGTCGTCGATCAGGCGATGCTCGTAGGTGATGCCCGCCGCCTTGAAGGGAGCGGCGAACTCCTGGTCGAAGACCTCCTGGAACAGGTCCTTGAAGCGGCCGTCATAGGCCTTGAGGATGGTGTTCTTGGTGGAGAGATATACCGGCCAGCCGCGCTCGATGCCATAGTTGAAGCAGGCGCGGGCAAAGCCCCGGATCGACTCGTCCAGGTTATACATGCCCATGGCGACGCCGGAGCCGGGGAACTGGAACACCTCGCGGGAGACGGGCGGGCCGCCGTCGGCCGGGGTGAAGGTCATCGTCAGCGTGCCCTTACCCGGCACCACGAAATCGGTGGCGCGGTACTGGTCGCCGAATGCGTGACGGCCGATCACGATCGGCTGGGTCCAGCCCGGCACCAGACGCGGCACGTTGGCGCAGATGATCGGCTCGCGGAAAACCGTGCCGTCCAGGATGTTGCGGATGGTCCCGTTGGGGGATTTCCACATTTTCTTCAGGCCGAATTCCTCGACCCTGGCCTCGTCCGGAGTAATGGTCGCGCATTTGACCCCGACGCCATGGGTCTTGATGGCGTTGGCGGCGTCGATGGTCACCTGATCGTCGGTCGCGTCCCGGTGCTCGATGCCGAGATCGAAGTACAGCAGGTTCACGTCCAGATAGGGAAGGATCAGCTTGTCCTTGATGAACTTCCAGATGATGCGGGTCATCTCGTCGCCATCGAGTTCGACGACGGGCTTGGCTACCTTGATCTTCGACATGATCGGTTCCTTTTCCGAACTACCGGACGCGGCGCACCATACCATCCGCGCGTCCCCCCCGGAAGGGGTGGCCGCGAAGGGGGACGGGCATTATTCGGCCGCCTCCGTCCTGCGGTAAATCTCTCCGCCGCCCTTGCGGAATTCCTCGGACATATGCTCCATGCCCTCGCGGGCCATGTCCTCGGCACGCCCACGGACCTCGTGGGAAATCTTCATTGAGCAGAACTTCGGCCCGCACATGGAGCAGAAATGGGCGAGCTTCGCCCCCTCGGCGGGCAGGGTGTGGTCGTGGAACTGCAAGGCCTTTTCCGGGTCGAGGCCCAGATTGAACTGGTCCCGCCAACGGAACCCGAACCGGGCCCGGCTGATGGCGTCGTCGCGGTCGCGGGCGCCGGGGTGGCCCTTCGCCAGATCGGCGGCATGGGCGGCCAGCTTGTAGGTGACCACCCCGACCCGCACGTCCTCGCGGTCGGGAAGGCCCAGATGCTCCTTCGGCGTCACGTAGCACAGCATGGCGGTCCCGAACCAGCCAATCATGGCGGCCCCGATGGCGCTGGTGATGTGGTCGTAGCCGGGGGCGATGTCGGTCACCAGGGGGCCCAGGGTATAGAACGGAGCCTCGTCGCAGGCCTTCAACTGGCGGTCCATGTTCTCCTTGATCTTGTGCATGGGAACGTGGCCGGGGCCTTCGATCATCACCTGAACGTCACGGCCCCAGGCGATCCTGGCCAACTCGCCCAGGGTTTCGAGTTCGGCGAACTGGGCCTCGTCGTTGGCGTCGGCGTTGGAGCCCGGACGCAGCCCGTCCCCCAGGGAGACGCCCACGTCATAGGCGCGCATGATGTCGCAGATCTCGGCGAAGCGTTCGTAGAGGAAGCTTTCGCGGTGGTGGGCCAGACACCACTTGGCCATGATCGCCCCCCCGCGAGAGACGATTCCGGTGACCCGGTTCGCCGTCAACG
>JADGDA010000171.1 GCA_015228695.1 Alphaproteobacteria bacterium | reverse complement strand
GTTCTGATAGGCGAGGTCGCCGTTTTCGTCGGCCACGATGACGCCGTCGTCCATGTAGGAAACAATCGCTTCAAGCATGGGCATGAGATCGACCATGTCCGCCACCTGCGTCCTCCCTCGTTGCGGCCCCGGACCCGGACATCCCGCCGCGGCGTTGCAGCGTTGCAGTGTTGCAGAATCGCAGCGTTGCGGCAACGATGAACCTGGGGGCGAACCTGGGGGCGGAACCGGGCCTGATCGCGCAACGTCTTGCAACGTATGGGAGGGCATGTTAGAGGAAGCCCATCAATTTGTGGGTGGCGCCCCAAGTGTCCCGTGCGTCCTGGGCTTGGCCCGGGATTTGCGTTGCGGGCGGGGCGGAAAGAAATGGGGGAGGACCTGATGACGGAGATTTTCTCTGGCGAGTGGATGGCGAAGTTCGGCGAGGCGTGGAACGCCGAGCCCACGCTGTCGGGGGAGTTGGGCAAGATCGGTTTTTCGTCCACGATCGCCTATGGATTCCATGAGGAGGAGCAGCCGCGCGGCGTCCTGGTCATCGAGAACGGCCGGGTCGTTTCCGCCGCGGCCTTTTCCGGTCAGCCCCTGAGCTGGGACATGCGCGCCAGCAAGGAGGACTGGGAGAAGTGGGCCAAGAAGCCGCCGGGACTGATGGGCCTGGGAATGGCTTACACCGCCCGGAAGCTCCGGTTCAAGGTCGGCGACTATGGGGCCATGATCAAGGACCCGCGCATGGCCGGTCCGTTCATCAAGAGCTTCGAGGTCATGGGGCGCGTCTAGGGTCCGGCGGTTTCTCGAGACACAAACACGGGGCAGGTTCTGGCATGAGGGTATCACCCTGGCTTTTCGCGACCGCGATCTTCGCGGGCACCACGTCCGCGGCCCTGGCGGCGGCCGGGGAGTATCAGACGGCGGTCATCACGGCGGCCCAGGTCGGCCACACGTCGGTCGTCGGAGGGACCGTCATCCCGTACAAGGAGGTCAATCTTGCGGCCCAGATTCCGGGCCAAGTGACCTTTATCGCCGGCTCCGAGGGCGACAGCTTCGAGGGTGGCGCCATTCTGGTGCAGATCGACGATTCCCAGATCCAGGCACAGCGCCGTGCCGCCCTGGCCGACATCTCCAACGCGGAAGCGGCCGTGCGCAATGCCCAGGTGCAGTACTCGCGCGAGCTGTGGTCGCCCAGGAGCAACAGCCCCAACACCATGCCGGGCATGGGCGCTCCGGGCATGTTCGACCAGTTCTTCACCCGCAACGCCAGCAACTTCATGGGGCGCAGCGATACCGGGCTGGAGCGGCAGGCCGATCTGTACGCCCAGGGCAGCGGCGTGAATCAGGCCGAGAGCAAGCTGCTTCAGGCCCACGCCCAGCTTGAGGCGCTGGACGCCAAGCTGCGCGACGCCCAGTTGGCGGCCCCGTTCGACGGCATGATCGTCAAGAAGCTGGTCGAGACCGGCGACACGGTACAGCCGGGTACGCCCCTTCTGCAATTCGCCCACACGACCTATCTGCGCATCCGGGCCGACGTGCCCGTGCGTCTGGTCGCCGGTCTGGAGAAGGGGATGATGGTTCCCGCCCGCCTGGACGCGGGGGGGGTCGAGGTCAAGGCGCGAGTCGCCCAGATCTACCCGATGGCCGATCAGACCCGGCACACGGTGACGGTCAAGTTCGACCTGCCCAAGGGGATTCCCGGAGGCCCGGGCATGTACGCCGAGGTGCAGATTCCCGACCCCGGCGAGTCCAGTCAGGACCTGCCCGCCATTCCGCAGGCGTCCATCGTCTGGCGGGGAAGCCTGCCCAACGTGTTCGTCCTGCACGAGGGCGCGCCCTCGCTCCGCGTGGTGCGGATCGGTTCCCCGGTGGGCGACGGCCGCGTCAGCATCCTGTCCGGCGTCAAGACCGGGGAGCAGGTAATCGTCAATCCGCCGGCGGGGCTCGTTTCCGGAGTGCGGTAGTCCGAGTTCGGGCCGGCCTGTGACCGGCCCTCGGGGGAGACCTCAGATAGGGAAGATGGACGTTCATGCCCGATACCGCCAATCACGGGGATAAGTCCGAGGGAGCGCACCATGGCCTTGGCCTCGCCGGAGGCATGGCCCGGACCTTCATACACTCGCCGCTGTCGCCGCTGCTGCTGTTCGCCGCCCTCGCCATGGGCATTCTCGGCCTCGTGATCACTCCGCGCCAGGAAGATCCCCAGATCTCCGTGCCGATGGTCGACGTGTTCTTCTCCTATCCCGGCGCCTCGGCCGATCAGGTCGCCAGCCTCGCCATCGATCCGCTGGAACGGATGATGAGCGAGATTTCGGGCGTCAAGCATGTGTATTCGGCGGCTCAGCGCGGTCAGGGCATGGTGACCGTGGAGTTCGACGTGGGCCAGGTCATGGAGACCTCGCTGGTCAAGCTCTACGACAAGCTGAATTCGAACATGGACAAGGTGCCGCCCGGCGTGTCGCCGCCCATGGTCAAGCCCAAGGGCGTGGACGACGTGCCGGTGGTGACGCTGACCCTGTGGTCCCACGACGTCGGCGACGAGCAGTTGCGCCTCATCGGCCTGGACGTGATCCAGCGTCTGAAGGAGGTGAGGGACACCAGCCAGAGCTTCATCATCGGCGGCCGCGCCGAGGAACTGCGGATCGAGGTCTATCCGGAGCGTCTCAAGGGCTTCGGCATCGTCCTCGATCAGATCGCCGAGACCGTCCGCAACGCCAACAGCGAACGCGGCATGGGCCACGTCGAGACCGGGGATTCGAGCTATCGGGTCTATACCGGCGCCTTTCTGACCAAGGCCTCCGATGTGGAGCGGCTGGTGGTCGGTGTGCGCAACGGCAGCCCCGTCTATATCCGCGACGTCGCGGAAGTGACGGAGATGCCCTCCGAATTCAGCGACGTGGTGACCTACTACACCGGGTTGGCCGCGTCCCGGGACGGAGCCCAGTCCCCCGGCGGCGCCCCCGCGATCACCCTGGCCATCGCCAAGAAGCCCGGCACCAACGGCGTGACCGTCGCCAACGCGGTCCTGGACAAGGTCGAGTATCTGAAAGGGCGTCTGATCCCGGACAACGTCCAGGTCGCGGTGACCCGCGATTATGGCGCCACGGCCAACGACAAGGTCAACGAACTGGTCTTCAAGCTGTTCGAGGCCACCTGCTTCGTCACCCTGCTGATCTGGTGGGCGCTCGGATTCCGGGCCGCCATCGTGGTGCTGATCGTCATTCCGGTGGTGATCCTGATCACGGTGTTTTCCGCCTGGATCATGAACTACACCATTGATCGGGTGTCCCTGTTCGCGCTGATCTTCTCCATCGGCATCCTGGTGGACGACGCCATCGTGGTGGTGGAGAACATCTACCGGCGCTGGCTGGAAAAGGGCGAGACCGACACCGAAACCTCGGTCGATGCGGTGCGCGAGGTGGGTAATCCGACCATCCTCGCCACCTTTACGGTGATCGCGGCCCTGTTGCCCATGGGCTTCGTCAGCGGCATGATGGGACCCTACATGGAGCCGATCCCGGCCCTCGGGTCGTCGGCGATGCTGTTCTCCCTCTTCGCCGCCTTCATTTTCACGCCCTGGCTCGCCATGCGGATCCGGCCGTCGCTGGCGCGGCTCCAGCAGGGGCAGGAAAAGGAGCACAAGCAGGTCCAGCGGCTCGACAACCTCTTCCGCCGCCTGTTGTTCCCCCTGCTCGACAGCAAGGTCAAGGGGTACACCTTCCTGGCCGCCGTCATCGCGATGTTCATGGGGTGCATCAGCCTGTTCTACACCACGGACGTGGCGGTGAAGATGCTGCCCTTCGACAACAAGTCGGAATTCAACGTGGTGATCAACATGCCGGACGGCACCGCCCTGCCGGCGACCGCCAACGTGGCCCAGCGGCTGGCCGAGGAACTGCTCAAGATTCCCGAGGCGGTTTCGGTGCAGACCTACGCGGGCACCGCTTCTCCGTTCAACTTCAATGGTCTCGTCCGCCACTATTATCTGCGTCAGCAGCCGTGGTACGGGGATATTCAGGTCCAGCTTCTCGACAAGAAGAAACGCGACCGCACCAGCCACGAAATCGCTTCCGCCGCGCGCGAGGTCCTGACGCCCATCGCCAAGGCCATGGGGGCCAAGATCGTCGTGGTCGAGATGCCGCCCGGACCGCCCGTGCTTGAGACCGTGGTGGCCGAGGTCTACGGGCCGACGCCGGAACTCCGCCGGCAGGTGGCGACCGAACTGACCGCCGTGTTCGAACGCTCCTCCGGCATGGTGGACGTGGACAACATGATGCAGGACGCCTACGAGATATGGCGGTTCGAAATCGATCGGGAAAAGGCGGTCCGCAACGGGGTATCCGTCGAAGACATCAACCGGCAGCTCGAAATGGCCCTGGGCGGCCAGAAGCTCGGCGACATCAAGGTGGGCCGGGTGCTGGAGCCGCGCTACATCGTTCTTCAGGTGCCGATGGCCCTGCGGAGCCAGTTCACGCGCCTGGGCGAGATTCCCGTGCCGTCGTCGAGCGGCCAGATCATTCCCCTGGCGGAACTGGGGCGATTCGTGCGCGCCAGCCAGGACCCGATCGTCTACCACAAGGATTTGCGGGCGATCGAGTTCGTGCTGGGCGACGTGGCCGGCCGTCTGGGCGCCCCGATCTACGGCATGCTGAATATCGAGGACGAGCTGAAGGGCTATACGGCTCCGGACGGGGTCAAGGTCGAGACCCACTACATCGGCCCGCCCGCCGACAGTTCAAGCACGGCCATCGAGTGGACCGGGGAGTGGACCGTCACCTACGAGACCTTCCGTGACATGGGGATCGCGTTCGGCGCCGCCATGGTCCTGATCTACATGCTCGTGGTGTGGGAGTTCGGGAACTTCACCCTGCCGGCCATCATCATGGCTCCGATCCCCCTCACCCTGATCGGGATCATCCCCGGTCACTGGCTGTTCGACGCCGAGTTCACCGCGACCTCGATGATCGGCTTCATCGCCCTGTCCGGCATCATCGTCCGCAACTCCATCCTGCTGGTGGACTTCGCCAAGCAGGGGGTGGATATGGGGATGAGCGTGCGGGAGGCGGTGATCCGCTCCTGCCGCACCCGTTTCCGCCCCATCGGGATTACCGTTCTCGCCCTGGTGGCCGGCTCCGTCGTGATTCTGACCGATCCCATCTTCCAGGGGATGGCGATTTCCCTGCTGGCCGGCGGCGCGGTGTCGACCCTGCTGACTCTTCTCATCATCCCCCTCGGCTGCGTCAGCGCGGCAAGCAGTTTCCACCCCCACGCCCTTCCCGCAGGGGGAGAGGCGGCGATCGCGGCTCCCGCCGTTCCCGCCGCCGTTCCCGCCCGGGAAAAGGGAGAGGAGGGGGTGGGCCTGTTCATGCGGGTGTGGGGCATCCTGCTGATCGGGTTCGGCATTGCGCGGGCCATGATCTATTTTGCCCGCCTGGGGATCGGCGCTCTGTTCGCGCGACTGACCAGGCCCTCCTCCCGTCAGGAAGCGGTGCCTGCGCCGGCTCCCGCCCCGATATCGACGCCCGCCCCGACTCCGGTGGTGGAAACCGCCGCAGCCGTGAAGCCCAGGACGAAGAAGTCGGAGACGCCCGCGCCCACGCCCGCGCCGACCCCATCTCCCACGTCTGTGCCCACGCCCGCGCCGACCCCATCTCCCACGTCTGTGCCCACGCCC
>JADGDA010000170.1 GCA_015228695.1 Alphaproteobacteria bacterium | reverse complement strand
GCAGCAAGCCCTCGCCCATCAACCTGCTCGCCGGCCTCCTCCGCCCGGACGAGGGGCGCATCGTGGTGGGCGGCAGGACCTTGTTCGATTCCGCCGCCGGCATCGACCTGCCCCCCGAACATCGCCGGCTCGGCTATGTTTTTCAGGAGGGACGGCTGTTCCCTCACCTTTCGGTGCGCGCGAACCTGGAATTCGGCCTGCGCCGGGTTGCGGGGGGCGGAAAAGGCGCGGACTTCGACGAGGTCGTCTCCGTTCTAGCCCTCGGAGCCCTGCTCGGGCGGCGGCCGGCCACCCTGTCGGGAGGAGAAAAACAGCGGGTCGCCATCGGCCGGGCATTGCTGGCGGCCCCCCGCATCCTGCTGATGGACGAACCCCTGGCATCCCTCGACGCGGCGCGCAAGGCCGAGGTTCTGCCGTTCATCGCCGATCTCGCCCGGCGCGTCTCCATCCCGATCCTCTACGTGAGCCACGCCATGGACGAGGTGCTGCGTCTGGCCGACACCCTGGCGCTGATCGACGAAGGACGGGTGGCCGCGGTCGGACCGGTGGAAGACCTGCTGTCGCGTCCGGAGTTGCGCCCGCTCACCGGCCGTTTCGAGGCCGGCTCGGTGGTGCGCGCCACCGTCGCGGCACACGATCCTCTCCACGGAGTCACGCGCCTGACGTTCGCCGGAGGGACCCTGGTGTGCGCCCTCCTCGACCATGGCACCGGGGGACCTGACATCGGGGGCCATGGCATCGGGACGGTCGTGCGGGTGCGGGTGCACGCCCGCGACATCGCCATCGCCCTGGACCCGCCGACCCGGATCAGCGTGCGCAACATCCTGCCGGCGACGGTGACCCATATCGCCCCGGCTCACGGCGACGGGCGCACGATCGACGTCCTGCTCGACTGCGGCGGCTGCCCGCTGTGGGCGCAGATCACAGAACTGGCCCAGGCCGACCTCGGGCTGGCTCCGGGCATGCCGGTGCATTGCCTGGTCAAGGCCGTCACCATTTCCTCTCCCGGCGACGCTACCGGAAAATCCCGGCCAGCAGGGCATTGACCCGCAGGAGCAACTGTTCGGTCACTTCCTGCTCGAATTCCTCCTGGGTCGTGGCGCGGGTCGGCGAGAACCCGTACTGGGGGCTGAGGTCGCGCACGATGTAGTCGCGGAGCGCCTGACGCTTGAGTTCCAGCCTCTGCGCCTCGTCCCGTTTCTGCCAGTTCGGGGGATTGTCCACGTCCAGAGTCGGGAAGTGCCAGAATTTGATGTCCCCGAACATGGTGCTGTAGTCCTCGGAGGACATGATCTCCAGAGCTTCGAGCAACGTCACCCGCATCAGATAGACGCCGTCGCCGCCTTGCAGATCGGCCTTGCGGATGCCGTGGAGCACGCCATCCTCCAGGTTGCCGAGTTCCTTGCGCAGTTCGTCCCGCTCGATCATCCCGGCGATCTCTTCCGGCGTCACCAGCAGCTTGGCGAACTTATCGCGGGCGTTCAGGCTGGTGGTGAGGCGCGGCACGATGTGCACCAGGGGCGCCATGGGATAGGCCCCGGTCAAACGCATCCCGGCCCGGCACAGGTTGGCGAGGCGCTCCATCGCGGGGCTGGCCCCGGTGATGTAGGGCTGGCCCGCGCCCAGGCTGGCGGCCGGATCGCCGCCGACCAGCAGGACCAAAACCCTGCGCTGCGGACCACGGGGAGCAATGTCCATCGGGGCGATCTGGCAGATCCCGCGGGGGAAGGTTTCCCGGCGGCCGCTGAAGGCGCCGCCCTCCTGGACCTTCGCATGGGTGACCTTGATGATCTCCAGGTCCTCGGAGGTCAGGTTGGAACGCGGGCGGTGGAAAATGATGTTGGCGACGCCATGGGCGAAGCTGGCCGCCTCGTTCAGCCGGAACCCATCCGGATTGGCCAGGAAATAGGCGGCGATGGCGGCGGCATAGCTGTCCCCGCAGCCGGTGTCCTCGTTGACGTCGCTGTCCACCTCCAGCAGGTTTTCCGGCAGGGGGGAATAGACGAACTCGACCCGCCCCCCGCGAATCTTTCGCGCGAGACTGGCGCCCTTGGTGCCGTCGGTGATGACGACGTGGTTGGCCCCGTACTCCACCAGCACCCGGCGGCTGATTTCGCGCGCGTACATAAGGCGCAGCTCGACGGCGTCCCGATGCCGGCTGGTCAGGGGCTCAAAGCAGAAAAACTCCGCCGCCTCGGCCAGATTGAGGCTGACGACGTCCGCCACCGACAGGAAGTCGCGGTACTCGGTGTAGAGCTTCTTGATCTGGTTGCCGCCGACAAGCCAGAAAATCCGCAGGGACGGGTGCTCCAGCTTGCGCCGGCGCAGGTAGTCGAACTTGGCGGAATCGGACGGCTCCTGCCCGACGAAGACAAAGCCTTCGTTCCGCTCGTAGAAATCCTGCTCGGCCTTCCAGGGATCGGCCACGGCGCGGTCGAAGGTGGGGCCGCGCTCGGTCAGGATCAGCTTGTCGAAGCCCTTGCTCTTGTTGATGATCAGCGAGGTGCGCGAGCGGCCGGGAGTGGTGGTGCAGGCGCCGGGGAACGCGCAGTCCTTGGCGTCATCCCAGGCCAGGAACTCGAACGGGGGAATCTCCCCCAGCCGGTCGCCCAGGGCCTGCTGGATGATCTCCAGGTCGCGGCTCATGTTATACAGCCCGCCGCCGGGGGCCGGCTTGCATTCGGTGGGGATCAGCAGGGTCTTGTTGGACGCCTTGTCCACCACCACGTGATAGCCCTCCGGCCGCCGCTCGATGGAGTCCACGGGGACCTTGGTGCCATCGGGAGCCAGGCCGCGAACCCCCTCCAGCACGCCGTGCAGCGAGGAGGGCGCGTCGTTGACGAACAGGTCCATGGTCAGGGACCGCAAAAGGGAAAAGGCGACCCTCGACGGCTTTCGGTTCAGGTACGCGACGGCGTCCTCGCGGGAAGGGGTGGTCATGAAAGAGTCTCCTCGGGCTCCTGGCTACACTGCGGGCGGGATGGTACTTTAGCGGTGATTTTTCAGCCACGTTTTTCATGAGGGCCGAAGGTCTTGGTTTTCCGGCGATTCGTGTCGGTCGGCGTCGCGATCGGCGTTTTCCTCCTGTGGGCGGACGCCGGACGGGCACGGACGCCGGACGACATCGCGGTGATCGCGTTCCAGATCGACGACCTGATGACCCTCGATCCGGCCGAGGTTTACGAGCTTTCCGGGATCGAGGTAGTGGCCAACGTCTATGACCGGCTGGTCGAGCGCGACCCCGGCAACCCCTCCGCCTTCAAGGGTTCCCTGGCCGAGAGCTGGAGCGTTTCGCCCGACGGCCGCACCTTCGCGTTCACCCTCCGTCGCGGCGTCCGCTTCCCCTCGGGCCATGAGCTGACGGCCGTGGACGCGGCGTGGTCGTTGCAAAGAGTGCTGCGACTCGACAAGGGGCCAGCCTTCCTCCTCAAGGGCCTCGGTCTGAACCGGGAGACCGCCGGAACGGCGATCCGGTCCCCCGACGACCACACCCTGGTCATCGAGACCGGCCGCCCCCTCGCCCCCGGTTTCGTGCTCGACAGTCTGGCGACCTGGGCCGCCTCGGTGCTCGACCGCCGCGAGGTGGAGGCCCATGCGAAAGGGGACGACCTGGGGAACGGCTGGTTGCGGCGGACCTCGGCCGGATCGGGAGCGTTCCGGGTGACGCTGTGGCGACCCAACGAAGCCTTGATCCTGGACCGCAACGCCTCCGCCTCTTCCTGGAGGCAGACTCCCGCCTCTTCCTGGAGGCAGACTCCCGCCTCTTCCTGGAGGCAGACTCCCGCCATGCGCCGCGTCGTCCTCCGCCACGTCCCCGAGCCCGCCACCCAGCGGCTGCTGCTGGAGAAGGGCGACGTGGACATCGCCCGCAACATCGGCCCCGACGACCTTCCGGCCCTCTCGGCCCATCCCGCCATCCGGGTGCGCCCGGTCCCTCAGGCCTCGATCTATTACCTGGGCCTCAACCAGAAGAACCCTTATCTGGCCCGTCCCCAGGTCAGGCAGGCGCTGAAGCATCTGGTGGACTACGGCCTGATCCGCGATACCCTGCTCAAGGGAACCAAGACCGTCCACCAGACGGTCCTGCCGGAAGGCATCGACGGAGCCCTGGACGAGCGGCCCTTCGCCTACGACCCCGCCAAGGCGAGGGCGCTGCTGGCCGAGGCGGGGCTGGCCGATGGATTCCCGGTCACCATGGACGCCCGCAACACCCCGCCGACCACCGACATCGCCCAGGCCCTCCAGGCCATGTGGGCGAAGGCCGGCATCCGGCTGGAAATTCTTCCCGGAGACAACAAGCAGACCCTGACCCGCTACCGCGCCCGCGCCCACGACATCTACATCGGCCGCTGGGCCCCCGACGGCCTGGACCCCCACTCCAACGCCCAGGCCTTCGCCTGGAACCCGGACAATCGCGACGGCGCCGGCGACAAGACCCTGGCTTGGCGCAACTCCTGGGAGACGCCGGACACCTCCCGCCTGGTGGAACGGGCGCTGGCCGAAACGGACCCGGCCCGCCGCCGCGCTCTCTATGTCGAGCTGCAACGCCTGTGCCTGAAATCCTCCCCCTTCGTCATCCTGTTCCAGGACGCCGACCCGGTCGCCGAACGAACCGACGTAACCGGCTTCACCGCCGGCCCAACCTCCGACGACGTCTCCTATCGCGGCATCCGGAAATCACGGGGGGAATAGCCGGACGCACAACCCTCGAGGAACGTTCCCCTTTTGTGCTTGACTTTTTGTTCCCCCTGTGTTCTATTGTCGCACGAACGACGGCAACACAGGGGGACCTTCCGCCATGACCATGCTCGAACTCAAAGACGAACGCCCGAACCGCTCCGGTGGATGGTTCAAGCTGAAGCGCCCGGTGGGACGGGGGCAGCCCAATGAGCGCGAGGACGTGATCAAGGTCGAGACCGTGCTCGGAAATGCCGGGCACTTCGACCTGGAGGGCCTCGACGGGCCGACCGGCTACCTCGGAACCCTCCTCGACGAGGGCATCCGCGCCTTCCAGGCCGGGAACGGGCTTAAGACCGACGGCATCCTCAATCCGGACGGGCCGACCCTTTCCATGGCAAAGCGGCGTCTGGGCGGAAAGCTCGATCCCTACACCCCCCCGACCCTCGGGCAGGTGGAGGATCACCATCAGCGCCTGAAACGGGGCGAGGCGGGCCTCCTCCTCCATCGCCCCCCGGCTCCCGTCCTCCGCCCGATCCCCGGATTGCCCGAGGTGGACGGCGGCGTCTACGTCATGAACCGGCGCAGCGCCGACTACCTCCTCCGCCACCTCGCCTCGGACGGAGAGCACGCGCGATGGACCGCCGCCGACATCGCCGACCGGGGACCGGCCGGCGTCGCCAGGGCCCGCGACCTCCTCGACCAGATCCGGGAACGCGACCCGGAACGGGCCGATACCTACGCCTCGGGAATCCTCGCCCACCTCACGGACGACGCCCACAAGCGCGCTTTTCTCGGCGGCGATCCGCCCGCCCCGAGGCCCCTCGGAATCCTCGCCGCCGAGGCCCAGGAAAAACCGGCGGCGGCCCCCGCCGGAAACGCCGAGGCCAAGCACGCCACCACGACGTTTCCCGCCCCAACTCCCATCGCCCCCCCTCCCCCCGCCAAGGAGGAGGCCAAAACGCCGGAGCCGCCCAAAACGCCGGAGCCGCAAGGCGGCGGGGGAAGCGACGAACAACA
>JADGDA010000016.1 GCA_015228695.1 Alphaproteobacteria bacterium | reverse complement strand
TTTCGTATGATCCGCCGACTTGAGCCGGCCCTGCCCGGCCTCAAGGGGGAGCGCGGGCGTAGCTCAGGGGTAGAGCACAACCTTGCCAAGGTTGGGGTCGAGGGTTCGAATCCCTTCGCCCGCTCCAGTTTATGAGGAATTGGGAACGATTGACGATGGGCCGCCGCAGGGCGGCCCCTTCGTTTTTGGCCCCGGCACACACATGGACTTGAGAGGACGATGCGATGAACGCCCGGTTTCCTGTCATGGCGATTGTGCTTGCCGCCACTCTTGCCGCCGCGCCGGCTCGTGCCGCCGACGGGCGGGAGTTGGTGGCCATGCCGCCGATGATGCAGGAGCACATGCTCGCCAGCATGCGTGACCATCTGGTCGTCCTGAACGAGATTCTTGCCGACCTCGCGGAGGAAAAATACGCCGAAGCCGCCAAGGTGGCCGAGGCGCGGCTGGGCATGAGTTCTTTCGGGTTGCACGGCGCGTCCCATATGGCCCCCCACATGCCGAAGGGGATGCGGGAGGCGGGGGAATCCCTGCATCGCGCCGCCAGCCGCTTTGCTCTGCTTGCCCAGGAAGCCGATGTCGAGCGGTCCTACGCCGCGATGAGAAAACTGACCGGGGCGCTCGGCGAGATGACGACGGCCTGCGCCGCCTGTCACGCCGGTTATCGCATCCGCTGAGAGTCTGACCAAAATCAAGGACACGGCCTCCGCAATCTTGTCCTATCGCTGGCCTGTCCCATCGCTGGGCGTGATGGGTCTGCGAGGGTGAGGGTATTCGTGAATCTTGAGCACTTCTTGACGCGACGCCAAGCCCGGACGCCGTGTCGGCGTTGGATCAAGGCGGCTCTCGGCGGGTTTCTCGGGGTCGCGTTCGTGGGGTGGCTGGGGCATATCAGCGGCGTGGCCATGCTCATCGCCCCGTTCGGCGCAAGCTGCGTTCTGCTGTTCGGTTTTCCGGAAACCCCCCTTTCCCAGCCCGTCAACACCATTTTCGGCCACATGGTGGCGACCGCGATCGCCCTGGGGCTGCGGACGGTGCTTCCCGGTGAATGGTGGGCCATCGGCATCGCGGTCGGTTTGACGATCCTGGTGATGGCGGCCCTGCGGATCAGCCATCCTCCGGCGGGGGCCGATCCCGTCGTGGTCTTTCTGACCGATCCCGGTTTCGGCTTTTTGGTGACGCCGGTTCTGGTCGGGGCGGTGACGCTGGCCACCATCGCCGTTCTGTTCCATCGGCTGCCGCCACGGGCTCAGTACCCGCTGGGAGATTGAGACCCTGGTTTCCCTGGTGAGCGCGCTGGGGGTCGAACCCAGGGCCTACTGATTAAAAGTCAGTTGCTCTACCGCTGAGCTACGCGCCCGGAATGGAGGGGCACCATAGGAAGGCGTGAAGGCCCCAGTCAAGAGAAGCTTTGGAAACGGCCCCCGCCCCGACGCGGGATGGCTCCGCGTCGGGTCCGATAACGGGGGAGAGTTCGCCTTCCGCCGGAATTATCCCCTCGGCAGGGTTTTGTACATGGCCAGTGTCTGCTCGGCGATGCTGCGCCAGGAATAATTGTCCAGGACGCGCTTGCGGCCGGACGCACCCATCTTTTTCTGCAATTCGGGGTCGCGGGTCAGGCGGTTGATCGCCCCGGCCATGGCGGCGGAGAAGCCCTTCGGGTCCATCGGGTCGTGGGGCATGGTGGGGGATATCTTGGCGTCGATCAGGAAGCCGGTCTCACCGTCCAGGACCACCTCGGCGATGCCGCCGACCTTGCTGCCGACCACCGCCGTGTTGCAGGCCATGGCCTCCAGGTTGATGATGCCGAACGGCTCGTAGATCGAGGGACAGCAGAACACCGCCGCCTGGGAATACAGGGCGATGGTGGTCTGGCGGGTGACCATTTCGGGAATCCAGACGATGCCCGGCCGGTTCGCCTTCAGGGCGGCGACCATGCCTTCCAGTTCTTTTTGCAGTTCCGGAGTGTCGGACTCGCCCGCGCACAGCACGACCTGGGTCTCCGCATCCAACTGGGAGATCGCCTGCAACAGGTACAACAGCCCCTTCTGCCGGGTCATCCGGCCGACGAAGAGGACGTAGGGCTTTCCCGGATCGATCTTGTACTTGGCCAGAACCTCCCGGTCCGGAGTCTCCTTGTATTCGTCGGTGTCGATGCCGTTGGCGATCACCGGCACCTTGGCCGGATCGACGTTGAACAGGCGCAGGATGTCCTCACGGGTGCTCTTGGAGACCGCGACCACGGCGTCCGCCATCTCGATGGCGGTCTTCTCGACCCAGCTCGACAGATCATAGCCGCGCCCGATCTGCTCCCGCTTCCAGGGGCGCAGGGGCTCCAGGGAATGGACGGTGACGACCAGGGGGATGCCGTGAAGAATCTTGGCCAGGATGCCGCCGAACTGGGCGTACCACGTATGGCAGTGGACCACGTCCGCCTCGATTCCCTGGGTATTGAAGGCGAGGCAGGTGGCGAGCGCCTTCAGGGGAGAGATCAACTCCTTCGAACAGCCGTAACTGGAGGCGTCGAGCTTGGTGCCGAGCACCTTGAGCTGCCCCTGGGTGAAGTCCTGCTCATGGAAGCTGCGCACCTCGACCGGCGTGAGCTTGGACAGCTCGCGGGAAAGATATTCGACGTGGACGCCGGCTCCGCCGTAGATGTGGGGCGGAAACTCGTTGGTCATTAAGAGGACGCGCATTTCAATCTACTCCCCCGCCGACGATTCGGCGGTCCCGGATGCCTAAAGCGAGGAATTCAGCCATTCCACCAGCTTGCCCTTGGGCAGGGCCCCGACCTTGGTGTCGGCGACCTTGCCGCCCTTGAACAGCATCAGGGTCGGGATGCCGCGAACGCCGTACTTGGCCGGAGTCCCCGGATTCTCGTCGATGTTGATCTTGGCGACGGTCAGCTTGCCCGCCATTTCCTTGGCCACGTCTTCGAGCGCGGGGGCGATCTGGCGGCAGGGTCCGCACCACTCGGCCCAAAAGTCCACCAGGACCGCGCCCTGCGCCTTCAATACATCCGTCTCGAACGAGTCGTCGGTTACGTGCTTCATCTTGTCCTCATGCCAAGGCCCACCCGAGAGAAAACGGGGGCGGGGAAACCGATCCGAAAATCAGGGGGAGACTCTATGGAGCGCCGGCACCGCCGTCAAGCCGGTGAAGCCGCCGAACGGGACGGCGGAACATTTTTCATCCACATCCCCTCCCCTCCTCCCCAAGGTCCGGAGGGAGCCATATCTCCCCATGATCCCCGGAGTTCACAGGCTGTGGACAATTTCCATGCCCGATAAACTGATCGGGGGTATGATGACCGGCACAGCGTTCGGAAAAAGGGTCTGCTAGGGTGTGGCCGCCATGACGCCTCCGATTTCCCGCATTCCGGCTTCCGCCGTGCCCGCCAACGACGGCGTCCCCAGGACCGAGGGGACCGCCTTCCGCCTTCCGCCCCACAACTACGAGGCGGAACACGCCCTTTTGGGCGCGATCCTGGTCAACAACCGCAACTATGAAAAAGTCTCGGAGTTTCTCCGCCCGGAGCACTTCGTCAATCCGGTCCACGGCCGCATCTTCGAGGTCTGCGGCCGCCTGATCGACAAGGGGCAACAGGCCGATCCGGTCACGGTCAAGGGATTCCTGGAGCAGGACGGCACCCTGGGGGAGGTCGGCGGAGTCCAGTACCTGCTGCGGCTGGCGAGTCCGGCGGCCGGGATCATCGACTGCCGCGACTATGGCCAGATCATCTACGACCTGCACCTGCGCCGGGAACTGATCGGCCTGGGCGAGGAGATGGTCAACGACGCTTTCACCGCCGATCTCGACCGGGATGCGTCCACGCAGATCGAGGACGCCGAGCACCGCCTGTTCGATCTGGCGACGACCGGCAGTTTCGAGGGCGGCCTGCTGAAATTCAGCACCGCCCTGACCACCGCCATCACCCTGGCCGAGGCCGCCCACAAGCGCGACGGCAAGCTGTCGGGGGTGACCACCGGGTTCATCGATCTCAACCGCAAACTGGGCGGGATGCACCCTTCGGACCTGATCATCCTCGCCGCCCGTCCGGCCATGGGCAAGACGGCCCTGGTCACCAACATCGCCTTCAACGCCGCCTACGAACGGATGACCAAGGGCCCCGAATACGGAGCCAACGTGGCGTTTTTCTCGCTGGAAATGTCGGCCGATCAGCTTGCGGGCCGGGTGCTCGCCATGCAGACCCACATCTCCTCCCACAAGATGCGCACCGGCATGCTGGCCGAGGACGAGTTCCACCGCTTGGTCGGGGCCTGCCAGACCCTGGACAAGATTCCCCTGTTCATCGACGACACCCCCGGTCTCACCGTCGCGGCGATCCGCACCCGGTCCCGGCGGATGAAACGCATGCATGGGCTCGACCTGATCATCATCGACTATCTGCAATTGATCTCTCCGGGTTCGCGACGCACGGAGAACCGGGTTCAGGAACTGTCGGAAATCACCCGCGGCCTCAAGATCCTGGCCAAGGAGCTGAAGGTGCCGGTCGTCGCCTTGTCCCAATTGTCCCGCGCGGTGGAAAGCCGCGACGACAAGCGCCCGCTGTTGTCCGACCTGCGCGAATCCGGCTCGATCGAACAGGACGCCGACGTGGTGATGTTCATCTACCGCGAGGAATACTATCTCGAACGGGCGGAGCCGATGGCCAAATCCGGCGAAGCCGACGACCGGCACGGGTCCCGGGTCGCCAAATGGCAGGAACAGCTCGACGATGCGCGGAACAAGGCGGAAATCATCATCGCCAAGCAGCGCCACGGCCCCACCGGCACCATCAAGATGCAGTTCAACGGCGAGTTCACCGAGTTCAACGACCTAGCCTCCGACGACCACCTGCCCGATTACCACTGAGAACCTGATATGACTTCTCCTGATCGGGCCGGAGCCGTTTTGACCGTCGATCTTGACGCCGTGGCCGCCAATTGGCGGCGGCTGAACGATCGTTTGCCGGCGGGATCGGAGTGTGCCGCCGTGGTCAAGGCCGACGCCTACGGACTGGGGGCCGGCAAGGTCGCTCCGGCACTGGCGGCGGCGGGATGCCGCACCTTTTTCGTCGCCCACGTCGAGGAGGGCGTCCGTCTGCGGAGCCTCCTGCCCTCGGTCGCGATCTTCGTGTTTCATGGCCCGGCTCCCGGCACCGAATCCGATTTCCTCGCCCATCGCCTGACCCCCGTGCTCAATGCCCCCGATCAGATCGAGCGCTGGGGGCGTTTCGCGGCGCAAAGGGGCGGCCTCCCCCTGGAGGCTGCCCTGCATGTGGATACCGGCATGGCGCGCCTGGGGCTGGCTCCGGCCGACGCCCTGGCCCTGGCGGACGACCGCCGGAAACTGGACGGGCTCCGGCTGGTCCTTCTGGCCAGCCACCTCGCCTGCGCCGACGATCCCGCCCATCCCCTGAACCGGACGCAGCTCCGGGATTTCTCGGCGATTGCGGCACGGTTCCCCGGACCGGGGAGGAGCCTCGCCAACTCGTCGGGGATGTTTCTCGGGCCGGACTGGCTGTTCGACCTCGCCCGTCCCGGCGCCGCCCTGTACGGCGTCAACCCGACCCCGGACCATCCCAATCCGATGGCGCCGACCGTCCGCTTGGAGGGGAAGATCATCCAGGTTCGGGAGATTGACACCCCCCAGAGCGTTGGCTATGGTGCGACCCACCGCGCCGCCGGCAAGGAACGGATCGCGACCGTTGCCGTGGGGTACGCGGACGGGTATCTGCGCTCCCTTGGCAATCGCGGCAGCGGATATCTTGGTGATCTCCGGGTGCCTTTGGTGGGAAGGGTTTCCATGGACTTGGCAACCTTCGACGTGTCGGCCGCGCCCGAGGACGCCGCCAGGCCGGGGGCCGTCATCGAGTTGATCGGACCGCGACACACCGTGGACGCCCTTGCCGCCCAGGCGGGAACCATCGGCTACGAAATCCTGACCTCGCTTGGAAACCGATACCACCGCCGCTACGTGGGTGAGAAAGAGGCGCATGAACGTGCTTGACTTCGTCACCCTGGTCGGCGGCATCTTCATCACCTTCCTCCGCCACACGGGGAGGATGTCGCTGTTCACGCTCCGGGCGGTGTCCCACTGCGTCCGGCCGCCCTTCTTTCCGCGTCTGATCGGCCGGCAGATGGTCGAGATCGGTTATTATTCCCTGCCGGTGGTCGGGCTGACGACGATCTTTTCCGGAATGGTGCTGGCCCTGCAAAGCCACACCGGGTTCGCCCGCTTCGCCGCCGAGGGAGCGGTGGCGACGGTGGTGGTGATCTCCATCACCCGGGAACTTGGGCCGGTCCTGGCGGGGCTGATGGTGGCGGGGCGGATCGGCGCCGCCATGGCGGCCGAAATCGGCACCATGCGGGTGACGGAGCAGATCGACGCCCTGACCACGCTCTCCACCAATCCGTACAAATACCTGCTGGCGCCCCGGCTGATCGCGGGATTCCTGATGCTGCCCCTGCTGGTTCTGGTGGGCGACATCATCGGCGTGTTCGGCGGTTATCTGATCGGCACCTACAAGCTGGGTTTCAACCCCTCCAACTACATCAACCGCACCTGGGAATACTTGGAGACCCTGGACGTGGTCTCCGGCTTGGTCAAGGCGGCGGTTTTCGGGTTCATCGTCGCGCTGATGGGCTGCTACCACGGCTTTTACTCCAAGGGGGGGGCTCAGGGTGTCGGAACCGCGACCACCAACGCGGTGGTCTCGGCCTCGATCCTGATCCTGACTTTCAACTACGCCATCACCGAGTTGTTTTTCGCAAAATGACCGTTCCCAAGATCAAGCTCCAGGCCGTGTACAAGGCGTTCGGCTCCAAGCAGGTGCTGGACGGCATCGATCTTGAGGTCGGGCGCGGGGAGTCGGTGGTGGTGATCGGTGGATCGGGCACCGGCAAGTCGGTGATGCTGAAATGCATTCTCGGGCTGTTGCAGCCCGACAAGGGATCGATCCAGGTGGACGGCGAGGAGGTGACCCGGATGCGTTCCCGCGAGCGCGAGGCCGTCGTCCGGAAATTCGGCATGCTGTTCCAGGGCGCGGCCCTGTTCGACAGCCTCACGGTCTGGGAAAACGTCGCCTTCGGCCTGATCCAGGGCCGGCGCATGGAGCGGGAGAAAGCGAGAGCCATCGCGCTCGAAAAAATGGCCCAGGTGGGGTTGACGGCGGACGTGGCCGGCCTCTCTCCGGCGGAGTTGTCGGGCGGCATGCAGAAACGGGTGGGTCTCGCCCGCGCCATCGCCACGGACCCCGAGATCATCTTTTTCGACGAGCCGACCACCGGTCTCGACCCGATCATGGCCGACGTCATCAACGAACTGATTGTCAAGACCGTGAAGGAGACCGGCGCCACGGCCCTGTCGATCACCCACGACATGGCTTCGGCGCGGAAAATCGCCGACCGCATCGCCATGTTGTACAAAGGCAAGCTGATCTGGGTGGGACCGGCCTCGGAGGTCTACGCCTCCGGCAACCCCCATGTGGATCAGTTCGTCAACGGACGCGCCGAGGGGCCGATCCGGATGGAAGTGCGGCTGTAAGGGACGGTTGCCGCCATGTCCAAATTGACCATCATCGAGATTCCCGATCCCCGCCTGAAAGTGAAGGCGGAGCCGGTGGAGCGGGTGGACGAGTCCGTCGTCCGCCTCATGGAGGATATGCTGGAGACGATGTACGCGGCCCCCGGAATCGGCCTTGCCGCGCCGCAGGTGGGTGTATCGCGGCGGGTGATCGTCGCGGACATCGCGCCCGAGGGCGCGCCGAGGGCTCCCTTGCGCATGGCCAACCCCGAGGTCCTCTGGGCCTCCGGCGAGATCCAGGTCAGCAACGAGGGATGCCTGTCCGTCCCCGAGCAGTATGCCGACGTGGAGCGGCCCCGCCGCATCCGGGTGCGTTATCTGGATCACCGGAACGAAACCCGGGAAATGGAGGCCGCCAACATGCTGGCAACCGTGATTCTCCACGAGATGGACCACCTGGACGGCGTCCTGTTCGTGGATCGCATCTCCAAGCTCAAGCGCGACATCGTCCTGCGGCGGCTGTTCAAGGCCCGCCGGACGAAGCAACCCTCGGCCCTCTGATGGCGGAGACGAACGGGACGCGGATCAAGGTCGTGTTCATGGGCACGCCCGACTTCGCGGCCGTCAGCCTCCGCGCCCTGTGCGAACGCCACGAGGTGATCTGCGTTTACAGCCAACCCCCCCGCCCCGCCGGACGTGGGCACAGGGAACGGCCGGGACCGGTGCACGAGCTTGCCCTTGCCCGGGGCATTCCCGTCCGCACCCCCGTCAGCCTCAAGTCGCCCGACGAGCAGGCGGCCTTTGCCGCCCTGGGAGCCGACGTCGCCGTGGTCGCGGCCTACGGCCTGATCCTGCCGCGCCCGATCCTCGACGCTCCCCGGCTCGGATGCGTCAACGTTCACGCCTCGTTGTTGCCGCGCTGGCGCGGCGCGGCCCCGATTCACCGCGCGGTCATGGCCGGCGACACCGAAAGCGGAATCACCATCATGCGCATGGATGCGGGTCTGGACACCGGGCCGATCCTGCTCGCGGAAAGGATTCCGATCACCGACAGAACCACCGCCGGCACTCTGCACGATCAACTGGCCCCCCTGGGGGCCCGTCTGGTCCTGGAGGCCCTGGACGGCCTTGTCGCCGGCACCCTGCCCGACCTCCCCCAACCCGACGGCGCGACCTATGCCGCCAAGCTGGACCGGAACGAGGGACGCCTCGACTGGACCCGCCCCGCCGCCGAGCTGGAACGGATGGTCCGGGGCCTCTCGCCCTGGCCCGGCTCCTGGTTCGAACACCGGGGAACCCGCATCCGCGTCCTGGACGCCCTGCCCATGGATCAAGGGGGGGAACCGGGACGGGTCCTCGACGACCACCTTTCCATCGCCTGCGGGACCGGCGCCTTGCGCCTCACCCGTGTGCAGCGGCCGGGGAAATCCGCCATGGACGCCGACGTTTTCCTGCGCGGATATCCGTTGTCGAAGGGTACCATGTTGTAATTCAGGGGAGAGCGGCAATGGCGCGATGGACGATGACACTGGCTGCGGCGGTGCTGGCGGCGGCGACGGCCGTGGCAAACGCCCAAACGGCCGTTCCGGTGCCCACGGGAGAAGTGACGGTCGAGGACCTGGAGAGGTCCGCCAAGCGCGGAGACGTGGAGGCCCAGTATGCCCTCGGCGTGCTCCAGCTCGAACGCCGGAACGGGGACGAGGCCGAGCGGTGGCTGCTGGCGGCGGCGCAACGGCGGCACCCCAAGGGGCAGCTTGCCCTGGCGGGGATGTACGCCGACCGCGCCATCGCCAACAAGCGCGGCGGCCACGTCGCCCCTTTCGATGCGTCCAACGCCTATTATTGGCTGCTGGTCGCCGAGCACCTCTCCACCGCCGAGGCGGACCGGGCCGAGGCCCGCCGTATCCGCGACCGGCTGGTCCCGCAACTCCCCCCGGAGCTGACCGCCCAGATCGAATCCAGCATCAAGCCGGTGTTGAAGCAGCTCGACGCCGGAAAGAACGGGGAATAGCCCAGGCCGCCTTTCAGACGTTCACGTCGATGACGACCCGCCCGCGCACCTCTCCCTTGCCGATCCGCTCGGCCAGAATGGGGAGGTCGGCCAGCGGGGCGGTCGTCGTCATGGCGTCGAGGCGGTCCATAGGCAAGTCCCGCGCCAGCCTCTCCCACGCCTGCTCCCGCCGGGGCGACGGCACCGGGACCGAGTTGATTCCCAGCAGGTTGACCCCGCGCAGAAGAAACGGGAGCACCGAGGCGGGAACCTCGTTCCCGGCCACATTGCCGCAGGCGGCCACCGAACAGCCGTAACGCATCGCGGAGATGACCTGCGCGAGGGGAGCGCCTCCCACCGAATCAATGCACCCAACCCATCGTTCGGGAAGAAGGGGCTTGGATGGAGGCCCGGCGATTTCTTCACGCCCGATGATCGTTTCCGCCCCCAGAAAGCGCAGGTAATCGTGGCTTTCCGGCCGCCCGGTCGAGGCCGCGACCCGATAGCCGAGGTGGGAGAGCACCGCCACCGCGACCCCGCCCAGGCCGCCCGCCGCGCCGGTCACCAGAACCTCCCCCTCGGCGTCGGGGGAAAGGCCGTGTTCCTCCAGCGCGAGGATCGCCAGCATGGCGGTAAAGCCCGCCGTGCCCAGCGCCATCGCCCGTTTCAAGGTCAATCCCGCCGGCAGTGGAGTCAGCCACCCGGCCCTGACCCGCGCCTTTTGGGCATAACCGCCCCAGTGGCCCTCGCCGACGCGCCAACCGGTCAGCAACACTTGGTCTCCGGGTTTGAAGCGGGGTGAGGCCGAGGCTTCCACCGTCCCGGAAAAATCCACTCCCGGCACATGCGGATAGTGGCGCACCAGACGGCCCAGGCCACGGAGAATCAACCCGTCCTTGTAATTGAGAGTCGAATAGGCGACCCGCACCAGCACGTCGCCCTCCGGCAACGCCGATTCGGGAAGCGTTTCCAGGGAGGCGGAGACCCGACCCTCCGACTCGTGCAGCACAAGAGCGCGAAAACCGTTGGATTCCATCATCCCGACCGTCCCTTTCCCAACCTTTGCCCCGCCACGCTTGACCGGTCCGGTAGAGCGGGCGCACCCTGACCACCAGGGCCACACAACGGGGGAGACACCATGACCGACGCCACGCCAGCCCCGGCCGTGAGTTTTTCGACGGATGTCCCCGCCGCCCCCCTGGCCGCCCTCATCCTGAAGAATCTGGCCCTGACCATCCTGACCCTCGGCGTCTACCGGTTCTGGGGCAAGACCCACATCCGCCGTTTTCTGTGGAACCACACCCTGATCCAGGGAGAGCGGCTCGACTATACGGGGACCGGGGGCGAACTGTTCAAGGGTTTCCTACTGGTCCTGGTCACCGTTTTTCTCCCCCTCCTCCTCATCAACGCCGCAGCGCAGGCGCTGGTGGAACAGGAAAACCTCGCGGCGGCCGGCGCGCTCTTCTTCGTCTTCACCGCTGCGGCCATGTATCTGCCCGGCGTCGCGATCTTCCGGGCCGCGCGCTACCGGCTGAGCCGGACCCGCTGGCGCGGCGTCCGTTTCGGTCTGGAGGGCAAGGGCTGGTCCTATGGGCTCTGGGTGATGCTGTTCCTCCTGATTCTCGTCGCGACGATGGGGTTGAGCTATCCGGTGCAGCGGGTCGGCCTGTGGCGGCGGCTGTGGGACCAGGCCCGTTTCGGCAACAAGGCGTTTCACTTCGACGGCGGAGTCCGCAACCTCTATCCGCGATTCCTCCTGGTCTGGACGGTGTTCGCGCTCGGAGTGACCCTCGCCGTGGGGATTCCGGGGTTGATCGCCGCCCAGTATGCTCCGGTCGCGGAGCCTCCGGGGGGCATCCCCGCCGCGGACCAGATGGCGTATCTGGCCCTGACCATGACGTTTCCCCTGTTCATGCTGGTGATGCTGCCCGCTTGGCTGAGCTACAAGGTGTTGGAACTGCGCACCCTCGCCGAGGGGCTGAGGTTCGAAGGCGTCCGTTTCTCCTTCGATGTGCGCTTCTGGCCCCTTCTCCGGCTGTTGTTCGGAAACGCGCTCCTGGTCATGCTGACCCTGGGACTCGGCGGACCATTCGCCGCCGCGCGCTCGCTGCGTTTCGCCTGCGACCGTCTGCATCCGGTCGGGGAGGTCGATTTCGCCGCCATCGCCCAGGGAGCCGCGCCGGCCCCCGCGTCCGGCGAGGGTCTGGCGGAGATGTTCGATTCCGTGGACATCTGACGGTGGCGGATTCCCAGGGATATTTCAGCGACGGATTATCCGCCGCCCGCCATCGGGTCGGGTTGAAGATCGGCGCCCATCATCTGGTCATCTCCGGAGAAGACGGCCTCGCCCTCGCTATCTGGGCCGTGGCCGATCTGCGTCCCTTGGACACGGTTCCGGGCGAGGGCTTGCGGCTGTCCTGCACCAAGACGCCCGACGCGATTCTGACCGTCACCGATCCCACGGCCGCCGCCGCGCTCCTGGCCGCCACCCCCTCCCTGCGCCCGAAGCCGGGACCGGGGAGGCGGGGATTGTGGGGCTGGGCGGCGGCCAGCGTTCTCGCCGTCGCCGGCCTCGTTCTCGCCCTGCCCGCGCTGGGAACGGCCGTCGCCAAGCTGGTCCCCCGGTCCTGGGAAGACGCCTGGGGCGATCGCGTCTATGCCGAGGCCTCCCTGCTGCTGGCCGGACCGGGCGCGGGCGAATGCCGGGACGAGCCGGGACGGATGTACATCGAGCGTCTGGTCGCGCGCCTTGCCGCCACCGCCGGCGTGGAAGGCCTGCGCCTGCACGTCCTCCGCAGCGATATCCCCAACGCCTTCGCCCTTCCCGGCCGCCACATCGTGGTCCTGGGCGGCCTGCTCGACAAGGCCCGTTCCCCCAACGAGCTGGCGGGGGTCCTGGCCCACGAAATCGCCCATGTCGCCAAGGGCCACGTCACCCGGCAACTGGTGCGGGATGCCGGATTCAAGCTGGTGTGGACGGCGGCCGTCGGAGCCGGAACGCCGGGCTCCCTGGCCCAGTCGCTCCTGGGGCTGTCCTACAGCCGCGAGGCGGAGCGGGAGGCCGATGCCGCCGGCATCGCCATCCTGGGCAAAAGCGGGCTTCGCCGCGACGGCCTGGGTCACTTCCTGAAACGGATCGCCCGGGAACAGGGAGACGTTCCGGCCGTGGCCGCCTTCCTGTCCACCCACCCGCCGACCGATGAACGACTCCGCTCCCTCGCCACATCGAGGGAGGGAACCGACGCCGCCTCCCCCGACGCTTGGCAGGCGATCAGGGCCATCTGCCAGGAAACTCCCTCCGGGGCCACCTGAGAATCGGGCCGACCGTATTACGGCGTTGTTGTGTGAATTCGCCCCGGCATGATACCATTGCCGGGTCTGTCGCGTCTGGTGTATCGTGCCGCCCGGCGCGTTCGTGACGGTTTTGTGTTGGTGGGCGTGTATTGGGTGGGAGTGGACCGATGAACGTTCTGAAGGTCGCCCTGTCGGCGACGTGTCTGGCTGGCTTGGTTGCGGCCGCCGGTCCCGCCTTTGCGCAGGGGGTCAAGATGTACGACGCCCCCCCGAGCGTTGAAGAATTGAAGAACGCCCTCGGCGCCGGGGGCCGCCCCGCCACGGGGCAAGGCAAGGTCAAGTTCCGCAAGCTGGAATTCGGAGACGAGGCGCCGTCCTCTCCGCCCGCCGCCGGGCCGAAGGCGGCCCCGGCCATGGCGTTGCAGACCCCATCCTCCTCATACGACGCGGCCCCGCCCTCCGGTGGCGGAGGCGGAGCGCAGGCGATCGGATTCCCGATCAATTTCGCCTACAACTCGGCGGAGATCGATCCCGCCTCGCGCCCGTTCCTGGATACCGTCGGACAGCTTCTCAGCCAGCAGCCGGACATGCGGCTGGTGATCGAGGGCCATACGGACGCTTCCGGCTCGCCCAGCTACAACCTCGGGCTCTCGGAACGGCGGGCGGCTTCCGTGAAGCGGTATCTGACCGGCCGGTACGGCATCAGCCCCTCGCGTCTGACCTCCGTCGGCAAGGGCCAGAGCGAGCCGTTGACCCCAAGTGACGCCTATAGCCCGCAAAACCGGCGGGTTCAGTTCCGCACGATGGGCTGACCGGCGGGAGAGACAAGGACCCACGGCACACGCCGACAGCGGAGGACGCGCCATGAAAACCCGCAAGATCGTCACATCTTTCCTCTCGTCGCTCCTGGCGGCGGGGTTGGTCGCGGTCTGGACCGCGCCGGTGGACGCCGCCGACATCAATCGCGGCAGAAATCTCAATAACCGCTCCCAATCGAAGGTCAACAACACCCGGGCTCGCGGCTATCTGCAAAAGGACGACGGGTCGGGGGAGAAGGATACCGGCGGCGGCGTCCTCAGCCGTGGCAAGACCGGATGCGGCAACGTCAGCGTCGGCAGCACCGCCAGCGGTCAGAAGGCGCCGAAGGAGGTGACCGTCGTCGTCACCGGCGACGTCATCAACCTCGGCGGCAAGTGCAAGTGACGCTCCGCCGGGTTCGGTGAGGCGGGATTGTTTTTCAGTGGTGGGGGCTCGATGGGTGTGAATGCGAAGAGGATGGCTTTTTTCCTGGCCCCCGCGGTTCTGGCGGGAGCGGTTTCCGGCTGCGTGACCTCGAATCCGGAAACGGCCAAGCAGGCGGCCGCCCCCAAGACCGCGCCGATGCGCAACATCACCAACTTCACCGAATCCCTGAAATGCATGGATGACCTGTTCCTCGCCTACGGCAAGCGCGGGATCACCATCACGACGGTCGGCATTCCCGATTCGACCGGGAAGGTCGCCGCCGGCACCAAAGAAATGCTGATCAGCTCGATCTCGCGGGCCTCGATCAAGAGCAAGGCGTTCCAGTACATCGACTATGACTCGGAACGCCAGGATCTGCTCAACCTGCTGCAAAACAAGGCTGACTCGGGCGCGGCCCAATTCAAGATTCCCGATTTCTACATCCGTGGCGCCATCACCCAACTCGACGAGAATGCCCTGGACGAACAGGCGGCGGCCAGCATCGCCCTTCCCTGGGGCGATCTCGGCATGAGCAAGGATCAGGTGGTTTCCCTGGTCTCCCTGGACCTGAACATGGGCGAAGTGACGACCCGGACCATTCTCCCCGGCGTCGGAGCCAGCAACACCATCGCCGTGGCGCGCGCGGGCGTGGGCGGCGACGCGGGCGGCGCGATCTCGAAGATGGGATTGCAGTTCAGCATCAACATGAACAAGAGCGAGGGCCTGCACCAGGCCGTGCGCGTGCTGATCGAACTCGGCCTGATCGAAACCCTGGGCAAGCTGGCGGCGGTGCCCTATTGGCAGTGCCTCCAGATCGACAAGACCAATCCTCAGGTTGTCCAGCAGGCCCGCGACTGGTACGACGGCATGTCGGAGCAGGAGCAGATCAAGTTCATCCAGACCAAGCTCGTTCAATTCGGCTATCACAACGGTCAGGTGAACGGCGTCCTCGACGCCAACACCCGCACGGCTCTCGGCCGTTTCCAGCAGGAAAACAACCTGATCGCCGACGCCCGTCCCACCTTCGACACCTACTACGCCCTGATGGACACCAAGGGGGGACAGGTCGCGGTGCCCCCGCCCCAGGCCACCCCGGTGGTTCAGCAGAAAGGAACCGCCGGACCCGTTTCCCTGGTGCTCTCCAGCGACCATGGGCAACAGCCGACCTACGCGGTCAACGACTTCCTGAACGCGACGGTGCAGGTGACCTCCGACGCATTCATGTATTGCTATTACAAGGACGCGGACAACGTGATCGCCCGCGTCTATCCTAACCGGTTCGAGCCCAATCCTTACGTGTCGGCCAACCGGCCCGTTTCGATTCCGAGCAAGGCGTCGACCAAATTCCGTATCCGTTTCGATCAGGCCGGCGCCCGCGAGCAGATCGCCTGTTTCGCCAGCAGCCGCGATATCGGAGCGGCGCTGCCCGAGAAGTTCAAGGCCGAGGACCTGAGGCCGATCGGTTCGCGTTCGATGGATGAACTCGCCAATGCGTTCCGGGCCCAGGACAGGAACGGGCTGGCCCAGGCGACCATGAACATCACGGTCAGGTAAGGGGCGCATCCCCCGTTTTCGACGGCAGGACATGGGCGAAAGTCATGGATGGTTCCGCTTTGCCCGGTCGGTTTCCCTTGCCGCCCCTGCCGCGCCGCCTGGGCGCGGTGAACTGGCTTGGGCTGTGGACTCTGTATGCCAAGGAAGTCCGCCGTTTCCTCAAGGTCCATTTCCAGACCATCAGCGCTCCGGTGGTGACCACCCTGCTGTTCCTCGCCGTCTTCTCCCTCGCCATGGGGAACAGGCCCGAGACGGTCGGCGGCGTGCCTTTTCTGGAATTCCTGGCTCCGGGCCTGATCATGATGGCCATGGTGCAGAACGCCTTCGCCAACACGTCGTCGTCGATCATCCTTTCCAAGATCCAGGGCAACATCGTGGATGTGCTGATGCCCCCCTTGAGCCCCGGCGAACTGACGCTCGCTTTTGCCTTCGGCGGGGTGACGCGGGGACTGGTGGTCGGTCTGACGGTCAGCGTCGCCATGGCCCTGTTCGTTCCCCTGCACGTTCATAGCCCAGCCGCCATTGCGTTCCACGCCTTCGGGGCTTCCCTCATGCTGGCTCTGCTCGGGATGATCGGGGCGATCTGGGCCGACAAGTTCGACCACATGGCGGCGGTCACCAATTTCATCGTGACGCCGCTTTCGTTCCTGTCGGGAACGTTTTATTCCATCGAGCGGCTTCCCGAGGCCGCCCGTTTCGTCGCCCAGATCAACCCGTTCTTCTACATGATCGACGGCTTCCGCTATGGCTTCATCGGCCACGCCGACGGCAACGTGACCGCCGGCTTCGTCGTGGTGGCCGCCGCCGACGCCCTGTTGCTGGCCGGGGCCTACGCCATGTTCCGATCCGGCTACAAACTCAAGGCCTGACAACGTCGTTCACCCATAGGGATAGCCGACAATGGACACATCCAGTCTTGAAACCTTCCTCTCGACCCGCGTGCCGTTGTTCCGCGACTTTCCCAAGACGCATATGGCCGAGCTTCTGGCCAAGTCCCACATTCACACCTTCGAGCCCAACGAACCCATCCTCCGCTTCGGTGATGTCGGGCGTTTTTTCGGCGTGTTGCTGGAAGGACAGATCGAGGTCTCCGTCACCGACGACGGCGGGACCAAACACCGCCTGGGCGTGCTGGACCCCGGGGACATCTTCGGCGAAATGGAGCTTATGACCGGGGACGCCACCGTCGCCGACGTGACCGGGATGAGCGTGGGGTCCGCGCTTCTGATCGATGAAAATGCGTTCGCGACCGTTCTGGCCGTCCACCCCCCGGCGATCCGCTACCTGTCGAAGCTGGTGTCGGTGCGGACGCGGCAGAACGCGCTCAGCCGGAACAATTGGGCCTCGTCCGTCCTGCGCCACAACGACGATCCCTATGGGTTCAAGCTGAAGTCCACCCCGCCGATGCGGCTTCTGATCATCAACAATGGATCGTCGTCCCTGAAATACAACTTCTATGACACGGGCGACGAGAGCCGCAACACCCGGGGCATGATCGAGCGGATCGGCGAGGAGGGAACCCGCCTCGTTCACCATTTCGGCGGCGGAGAGATCGTCCGCAATCTGCCCAAGGGCGGGCACGCGGAGGCCTTTGCCGCCATGGGGGCCCAGTTGATCGCCGCGGAAGGCGGCGTCCTTACGGGGCCGGACGAGATCACCGCGGTCGGCCATCGCGTGGTTCATGGTGGCGACAAGTTCTCCACCGCCGCCCTGGTGACCGACGAGGTGGAGCAACAGATCGAGACGTTGTCGGTGCTGGCGCCTCTCCACAATCCGATCAATCTGATCGGGATTCGCGAAGCCAAACGGTTGTTCCCGTTGGCGCAGCAAGTGGCGGTGTTCGACACCTCGTTCCATCAGACCCTGCCGCCCTATGCTTTCCTCTACGGATTGCCGTACAGCTATTATCAGGACAAGGGTATCCGCCGTTACGGCTTCCACGGGATGTCCCACTCCTACGTGGGATTGATGGCGGCCCAGACCCTGAAACGGCCGTTCAACGAATTGCAGATCGTCTCCTGCCACCTGGGCAACGGCGCCTCGGCCTGCGCCATCGACCATGGGCGCTCCATCGACACCTCCATGGGGCTGACCCCGGCCGAGGGCCTCATCATGGGCACCCGCAGCGGCAGCATGGACCCGACCATCCCCCTCCATCTCATCCGCCAGGAAGGCATGGACGTGGCGGCGGTCGACCGCCTGATCAACCGGGAAGGAGGCCTGAAGGGCCTCTCCGGCCTGTCCAACGACATGCGCACCATCGAGAAGGCCGCCGCCGAGGGGCATCATCTCGCCCTGCTCGCCTTCAAGACCTTCTGCTACCAGCTCCGCAAGACCATCGGGGCCTACGTCGCCGCCATGGGCGGGCTGGACGTGCTGACCTTCACCGGCGGCATCGGCCAGGGAAGCGCCGGCGTGCGCAGCCTCGCCTGTCAGGGGCTGTCGTACATGGGCATCGTCATCGACGAGGAACGCAACCGCTCCGCCCGCGGATTTTCCGAGACCACGATCATCTCCACCGCCGATTCGACCGTCACCGTGCTGGTGGTGCCGACCGACGAAGAACGCATGATCGCCCGGGAGACGATGGCCGCCCTCGACCGCGCCCACATCAGCGGCCTGATCCGCAAACCCGGTCAGGACCCGGTGCCGGTGGAGGTGTCCGCCCACCACGTCCATTTATCCCAGGAACATGTGGAGGCCCTGTTCGGCTTCGGCCATACCCTGACCCACGAATCCGACCTGTCGCAACCGGGGCAGTTCGCGGCCAAGGAATGCGTCTCCCTCATCGGGCCGAAGGGCCGGGTCGACGGAGTCCGCGTCCTTGGGCCGGCGCGGTCGCAGACCCAGATTGAAATCGCCATGACGGAGCAGTTCAAGCTGGGGATTCATCCCCCGATCCGCGAATCCGGCGACCTTGGCGGAACTCCCGGTCTCACCCTCGAAGGCCCGGCCGGAAAGGTGACCATCGAGCGGGGGGTGATCTGCGCCCATCGTCACATCCACATGTCCCCGGACGACGCCATGCGGTTCGGCCTCCGCGACAAGTATCAGGTGCGGGTGAAGGTGAAGTCCGGGGCCGACCGCGAGTTGATCTTCGGAGATGTGCTGGTGCGGGTCCACCCCGATTACCGCCTTGCCATGCACATCGACACCGACGAAGGCAACGCCGCCGGAATCATTTCCGGAGCACAGGGCTACGTGGACGAAATCGAGCGCAGGAACGCATGACTTTGCTCCGCTTCGTCGTCCTGACCTGCCTTGTCGCCTGGGCCGGGGCGGCGCAGGCCGGGCGCGCGACCCTGGTCGTGGATGCGAAAACGGGGAAGGTGCTGTCCCACTCCAACGCCACGGCCCGCCTGCACCCGGCGTCCCTGACCAAGATGATGACCGCCTATCTGACCCTGGAGGCGATGAAGGCCGGCAAACTCAAGGCGGACGAACCCTTAAAGGTTTCCACCCGCGCTTCGGCGCAGGGAGGCGCGACCCTCGGACTCGACCGGGGGAAAACCATCACGGCCTCGGATGCCCTGACCGCCCTGATCGTCCGCTCGGCCAACGACGCGGCCGTGGTCCTGGCCGAGCGGATCGGCTCCAGCGAGGAAAACTTCGCCGCCATGATGACCGAAAAGGCGCGGAGCCTCGGGATGACCGGCACCAGCTTCGCCAATGCCAGCGGGATGACGGCGGTGGGCCACCTCACCACCGCGCGCGACATGGCGGTCCTGGCCCTGGCCCTGGAGCGGGACTTCCCCAGGCACCGCGACCTGTTCAGCCGTCGCGGCCTCAATTGGGGCAACCAGTGGCTTCCCTCGGTCAATGGCTTCCTTTCCCGGTTTCAGGGGGCGGATGGAATGAAGACCGGGTTCACCTGCGCCGCCGGCTACAATCTGGTGGGCTCGGCGACTCGCGGCGACCGGCGTCTGATCGGGGTGGAGATGGGGGCGTCCACCAAGGAGGAGCGCCAGACCATCATGCGCCGCATCCTGGACGACGCCTTCGCCGGCAGGACCGTGGGAACGGACATTTCCCTCTCCGCCCTCAAGGAGGACGTGCAGGCCGAGCGCGCCAGCCTGCATATCGACGCCTGCCTCCATGGCGTTCCCGGCGTCTCCTCCGCCCGCGTGGCCGGCAAGGACACAAAGGGATTGAAGGGGTGGGCGCTGGATGTCGGCATCTCCCTGAAGGAACGTCAGGCCCGCGCCATGGCGGCAAAGGAGCTTTCCCGCCTGCGCAAGTCACTGGGCGGAGGCCGGGTGGCCACGGTCCTGCGGGCGGCCGACGGAATGATCAGCTATCGGGCGTTGATCGTGGACGTGGACGAAAAAAAGGTCATCCCCACCTGCCTCGCCATGCGCGGGCGCGGGGAGGACTGCCTCGTCCTCAATCCCCTCATGCTGGCGGGAGCCGTCGAGGACGCCGACCGATACGTCCGCTATTTCGCGGAGTAACCCCCCGCCCCATCACGCCTTCCGCGCCGCCGGCAAGGCTATGCTTTCCGCGCCGCAGGCAGGGTTATGCTTTCCGCGCCGCAGGCGCTGGGGCGGCGGCAAGTTCCAGGCATGCCGGGCGATCCGGGCGGTAGCGGACTTTATAGGCCCGCTCGAAGCCGCGGACGACCGTGGTCATCTCCCTGCGGCGATCCGTTGCCAACTGGAACTGTTCGTTGGAAATCCCGGCGAGATCGGGCCTCGCCTTGCCGCCCTTCGGCGTGCAACGGGTGAACAGATCGGCG
>JADGDA010000169.1 GCA_015228695.1 Alphaproteobacteria bacterium | reverse complement strand
GAATCGGCGCGGAAGAAAAGCGGCAGGGCCGGAAGCTCCTCGGTATAAAGCTGTTGCAGGCGGTGCCATAGGTCCTTCCGTTTGCCGCGATCCAGTTCCACCTCGATCCGGTCGAGCAGGGCGTCGGCCTCGGGGTTGTTGAATCCGGTGTAGTTCTGCCCCGCCCAGTTGTTGGCCGCGCTGGGGATCATGGACGAGTGCAGGGAACTGCGCGGCACGCTCTCCGGCGCGGAGATCCAGGCGTACATCACCATGGCCGGAAAGCGTCGCCGGGTCAGGGTTTCCCCGAACAGCACCCGGGCCGGCTCGTTGCGGATGCGCACGTCCACCCCCAGGGTCTTCCACTGGCTCTGCAACACCTGCTCCACCAACTCGCGGACGCGGTTGCCGGAGGTGGTCATCAGTTCCAGGGTCAGGGGCTCCCCCTTTTCATTGCGGCGGATTCCGCCGGTCCCAAGCCGCCAGCCGGCCTCGTCCAGCAAGGCTCCGGCCCGCGCCGGGTCATGGGGCGTGGGGGGCACATCCTTGGCGTGCACCCAATCGAGCGGACTGACGCCGGTGTCGGCGGTCGGCTGCTTGCCCCCGAACAGGCGCTCGCCCAGTTGCCCCCGGTCGAGGCCGAGCAGCAGTGCCCGCCGGACCCGCCGGTCCTTGAGGATGGGGTTGTCCAGATTGAAGTCCACATGCTCGAAGATGAGCCCCGGCTTGTAGACAACGTCGAAACGATCCCCGTGCCGTTTTTCGAACGACAGGGCCTGATCGAGGGTCAACCCCAACTCGCCCGCGATGTAGTCCACGGAGCCGGACAGCAGGTTGGCCTCCAGGGCGGTGGTGTTTTCCACCACCTTGACCACGATCCGCCGGAAGTGAGGCTTGGCCCCGCGCCATGCGGGATTGGGCTCCAGGACGACATGGGCGCCACGGGCGACCTCGACGATCCGGTAGGGGCCGTTGTAGAGGCCGGGGTTGGTCGTGTCCGTGTCGAAAAGAGTCCGTTCGCGGTAATGGGCGGGGTCGGCGAAAAGGGGCCGTTCCAGCGTCTCGGGCAGCAGAAGGAAGTCGTTGATGGCATTGTAGTCGAAAGTCACCCGGTCCAGGTGCAGGGTGAAGGTGCGGTCGTCCCCGACATCGATGGAACGGATGCGGCGGAACAGCTCCCCGTTGGAAAAGCCGCTCCGGTCATGGCGTCCGGCTTCCCAGGTGAACAGGACGTCGCGGGTGGTGACCGGGCGGCCGTCGCCCCAGGCGGCCTCGGGCTTGATGGCGTAAGTGACGGCGATCCCGGTTTTTCCGTCCGGCAGTTTCTCCAGAACGGCCCTGCCGTTCTCAAGGGTGGGCAATTCGACGCACAGCAGGCACGTTAACGCCCAGTTCGCGTCATAGGCGGTGAACGGGCGATGAACCATCCCCAGGACGAACGACTTCGCCACCATGGAATCGATGGAGGGATGAAAGGTGCTGGGGAACTGGGTGATCCCGATGGTCAGGGCGCCGCGCTCCGCGCGCGCGGCGGTGGCCGCCGCGAGCAGGACGGCCAGGACCAGACACGACAGTCTCCACATGCTCGACACCCCCGTCACGACGCCAGAACGGCCGCTTCCTTGCGGCACAACTCGCTTCGCTCGTCGTGGCGGGCGCGGGCGAACAGGGTGGCCGCATGGCTGTAATGACGGTGCGCGAGAGAGGGCTCCGTCGATGTCTGGACGCGGGCGAGTTCGAACAGGGCGTCGGCCTCGCCGAGCAGGTGCCCGCTCCGGGCGAACAACCGGGCGGCCTGGCCCAGGTTTTCGGCGGCGGACGAGGTGTTGCCGAACGAGCGGGCAAGCCGTCCCAACTCCGCCAGGGCCTGGGCCTCGCCCAGGATGTCGCCGCTGGCGCGGAACAGTTCCAGAGCGTCGTCATAGGCTTGATGCGCCTTGTCGTTCCGCCCGAACCGCATGTGGAGCGCGGCCAGGGCCTTGAGACTGTTCGCCTCCCCCGAACCATCGCCGGCATCCCTGGACAGGATGCGCGCCCGCTGGTAGAGGTCGAGCGCCCCGTCCTCGTGCCCGCGAACCATCTCGACGGTGCCGAGGTGGCGGATGGCGCGGGCCTCGCCGGCGAGGTTGCCGCAGGAACGGAAACGCTCCAGGGCCGACGTCAACAGTTCCCCAGCCTGCTCGAATTCCCCTTCGCGCTGGGCGATCTGCCCCAGCCGCATCAAGGCCATCGCCTGTCCGTGCTGCGCCCCGGCGGCGGCGAAACGCTCGCGCGCGTCGACGAAGGCGTTGCGGGCGGCGATCAAATGCCCCAGCAGCAGGTCCAACTCGCCGAGACGGCTGAGAGCCTGTCCCTCGCCCTCCGGGTCCCCGGCCTCGTGAAAAAACAGCCGGGACCGGCGAAAGGCTTCCGCCGCCTGTTGAACCTCTCCGGCGCGCCAGAGTCTCTCGGCCTCCGCCAGCGCCTCTTCCGCTTTGGTCTTCGGCATGTTCCGGCCCTTTCCTTACCTGCGCTCCCCATCATCCGTCCAGAGAGCGTCCGTCCATGGGAGGCGCCTGTTATCGATAAAGCGTGGACGGGGCGTATTATACTCCTGCTTTGGGCGTTCGCGTCGGGTAACATGGGAGTGGAATTGCATTTTACTGCCGCCGGAAAAGGGCTTACATCCATCGTCATGAAAATGTTCCGCATCGGCGTCGCGCTCGCGATTCTTTGTCTCGTCCCGCCGTCTCCCGCGGGGGCCGCCTGCACCGATCCGGCGGCTCCGGGGGTGGAGTGGCGGCGCTGCTATCATGACGGACGCAGCCTCGTCGGGGTGGACCTGACGGAAGCGATGCTGCGCGACGCGACCTTTCAACGTTCCGACCTGTCGCGGGTCAATTTGAGCGGGGCCAGCGGATTCCGCGCCAAACTGATCAGCACCACCATGGCCGGAGCCATCCTGGACCGCTCGGTTTTCAGCGAGGCGGACTTCACCAAGGCGGACTTGACCGGAGCGTCCCTGCGGGATGCCGACGTCCGCCGGGCGCGTTTCTATCACGCAATTCTTCGCGGGGCCGACCTGACGGGACTGCGCATGGACGGGGCCGACCTGAGCGAGGCCGACCTGAGCGGCGCGACCTGGATCGACGGCAAACGGCTCTGCGCCCAGGGCTCGATCGGACAGTGCAATTAGAGTGGTTTCCGACCACGTTGACCCATCTTCACCCTGCTCTTTTCCGCCGTGGGTGTGTCGAAGGGCTTGCCGGAGAGTCCCCTGGCGATGACCTCGGCGGCCTCGATCAGGGAATCGACGACGTGGTCGGCGGCGGCCTTTCCCTGGCGTTCCACTTCGGCGCCATAGCCGGTGCGCACCAGGATGGTCGACGCGCCGACGCTCCGTCCCAGGTCGATGTCCACCACCTTGTCGCCGATCATGAAGCTCTCGGCGGGGTCGAAGCCGTGGCGGGCGGCGGCGGTCTCGATCATGCCGGGCAGGGGCTTGCGGCAGGCGCAATCCTCGTCCGGGGCGTGGGGACAGACGTAGATGCCGTCGATCTCGACCCCCTCGGCGCGCAGCATCGCCCGCAGCCGTTCGTGCACCGCGTCGACCGTGGCGTGGTCGAAATAGCCTCGCCCCACGCCCGACTGGTTGGTCAGAACCACCAGCCCAAGCCCCATCTCCCGCATCCGCTTCAGACCAGCGACGGCCCCCGGCAGCAGGTCGAGCTGGTCGGGGTGGGAGAGATAATGGGTATCGACGTTGATGGTGCCATCGCGGTCGAGCAGAACGAAACGTCTGACCATGGACTTAAGGCTCTCATACCCGTTGCAGTCGCGCGGCGTAGAATGCGTCCATTCCGCCCTTGTCCGCAAGATGGAACGGCATCGTCCGCAGGTCGCCGTCGCCGGTGACGCACTCGGCCAGCCCCCCGACCTCGGCGGGGGTGACCGGAACCCGGCGCAGCGGCAATCCGGCCCCGAGGGCAGCCCCAAGGGCGGCTTGAACCCGCTCCGCCCCCTCCTCCGGTTGCAGCGAGCACACGCAGTAGATCAGCAATCCCCCCGGCCTCACCTTATCCACGGCCGCGCGCAGCAACCGGTCCTGGAGACCGGTCAGACCGGCGACGTCGCCGGGGGTTTTGAGATGGGCCACGTCGGGGTGGCGGCGGATGGTGCCGGTGGCGGAACAGGGGGCGTCCAGCAGCACGGCGTCCACCGGCGTTTCCGGCCGCCACGAAGCCGCGTCCGCCACCACCGTTTCCGCGCGCAGTCCCAGCCGGTCCAGGTTGGCGGAGAGGCGGCGCAACCGGGCCTCGGAGCGGTCGACCGCGATCACCCGCGCCCCGGCGGCGGCGAGCTGGGCGGTCTTGCCGCCGGGAGCCGCGCACAGGTCGGCCACCGTCCATCCGTTCACATCCCCCAGCAGCCGGGCGGGAAGGGCGGCGGCGGCGTCCTGCACCCACCATGCCCCCTCGCCGAATCCCGGCAACTCCGTCACGAGGCCGCCGGGGGGGCGGCGCAGGGTCCCGGTCGGCAGACGCTCGGCCTCCAGCGGCGCGATCCAGGGAGCCGGATCGCCCTTGACGGTGAGGTCGAGGGGCGCCTCGCCCAGAACCGCCTGGGCGATCCGGCGGCAATCCTCTTCCCCATAGGCCTTGGACCACGACTCCCACAGCCAGGGGGGGGTGTTGAGGCGGGCCTCGTCCTGCCGGGACAGAAGCTCCGGGCCCTCGCGCCCGATGCGGCGGAGCACCGCGTTGACCAGCCCGCGATAGGCGGCCGAGTGCAGGCGGGACGCCAGGTTCACCGAGGTGTCGATGGCGGCGTGGGGCGCCGTCCCGAGGAACATGAGTTGGCAGACCCCGAGGCGGAGCACGTCGCGGACGTCGGCGCGCTTCCCGGTCAGGGGGCGTTCCAGGCAATGTCCGATCATGGCGTCGATCTGTCCCAGCCGCCGGAGCACGGCGGCCGTCAGGCGATGGGCAAAAGCCCGGTCGCGGGGCTCCAAGCCCAGAAATCCGGCGTCGGCCTCCATCGCCTCGTCCAGGGGGCGGCGGCGGGACAGGACCGCCCCCAACAATGAAAGCGCGGCGGAGCGGCTATCCTCCTTCGGCAACTGACCCATGATGTCCTTGGAGACGGGTTGACGGCAACGCCCGTTCCGGACTTGGTCCGGGAACGGGAGTCCGCTATAGTCTCATCATGAGCGCCAAGGATACAACACGTTCCGCCACCCCGGCCGCCACCCCGGCCACCACGCCCGTCTCTCCCGCGTCCCCCGGGGCGTCCTCCGGAGCGGGCGGGAAGACGGGGGGCGTCGAGGAGATCGGCGGCCCCAAGGGTCCCGAACCCACCCGCTATGGCGACTGGGAACAGGGCGGCCGGTGCACCGATTTTTAACCCCGGCGGCGATCCGGCGAGAGGACGGGCCATGCGGCACTGGATCACGATGACCGTGGGGTGGGCCTTTCTGGTCCTGGGGCTGCTCGGCCTTGTGCTCCCCGTTCTTCAGGGCGTGCTGTTCCTGGCCATCGGGGGCATCATCCTGTCCCGGGAATCGCCGCGCACGAGGCTGCGGATTCTCCGGCTCGGTCGCCGCCACCCCAGGCTGGCGGCGACCTTCGCCGCCGTGGCGCGCCGAGCGGGAGAAATCTCGGAGCGTTTCCTGGGGCGGCGGCATCTTTGATCCCTTCCGGGCCACGTCAGACCTCGATGTCGACCACGGACCCCCGATGGGTCCTCG
>JADGDA010000168.1 GCA_015228695.1 Alphaproteobacteria bacterium | reverse complement strand
TCCATCTGCTGCGCGGGCTGATGCTCGCCGTACGTCCCGACCTTCTCGGCTTGGCGGCCGATGTCGCCCGCGCCGAATTGCGGGTTCTGCGCGAGCGCTTCGCCGTCTGGTCGGAAGCGTGTCCTGAGAACAACCGACATGCCTACTGGCTTCTGCGGGCCGAGGAAAGCCGACTCGGCGGCGACGTGGCGGCTGCCATGGACGCCTACGACCAGGCGATGGAGACGACCAGGGGGCAGGGGCTGAAACAGCGCGAGGCCCTGGCGGCGGCGCGGGCGGCGGACTTCTGGCGCGGACGCGGCAAGGCGTGGATCGCCGCGCCCTGCCTTGAGCGGGCCTCCCTGGCCTATCAAGGCTGGCAGGCCGACGGCGTTCTAGCCGGACTGACGGAGCGCGAACCGCAGGCCGCAGCGTGGCGCAACCGGATCGTTACCCTGCAGCGACTGGACTTGGAGACCTTGACCGACACGGCTCAGGTTTTGTCCAGTCCTCTGGCGCTCGATGATCTGGTCGAGGCGATCATCGGCAGAGTTACCCATCTTTCAGGAGCACAAAGGGTCGTCCTGGTGCTGGCGCTCGACACGGGGCTGGCGGTCGCGCTGGACACGGAGGCAAGCGACACCACTGCCATGCACGGCGACTTCGTCGCCCTCGACCAAGCCACCGACCTGCCACGGACGGTCATCCTGTACGTGGCGCGAACCCACCAATCGGCGCTCGTTGCAGCCGATTCGCTCGACGAGGATGCGCTGACACGGGACGATCCGTATCTTCAGATGGTCCGACCGGCATCGGCCCTGTGTGTTCCTTTGGTGTTTATGGGAACATTGAGCGGCGTCCTATACCTCGAACACCGTAATGTCGCCGGAATCTTCGGCACAACCGACAATCAGGTGATCGAATTCGCCGCCATGCAGGCGGCCATCTCCATCCACCGGTCGCAGCTTCTCGGCCAGCTTAAAGACGAGATCAGAGCGCGCAAGGCGACGGAAGAGGCGTTGCGACAGGCCCACGCCGACCTCAAGCGTTTCGCCGACATCTCCGCCCATCACCTGATGGAACCGGCACGCCGGCTGATCAGTTTCGCCCAACGGCTGCGCATCGACATGGGGGCACACCTTGCCGACAATGCCCGCGTGTCGCTGGACTTCATCGAGGACCAGGCGGGCCGGCTGCGCTGCCTCCTTCGAGACGTCCAGTTCTATCTCGCGCTGGACGACACGGCGGGTGAGCCCGAGGACATCGACGCGGACCAGGTCGCTCGGGTGGCCGTCGAGGCGATTATCGGTCGTTTCCGCGATGTCGGCGCCATCGTGACCGTGGGGACGCTGCCCGTCACCCGCACGACGGCGTCGCGCCTCGGCGCGGTCTTTTCGATCGCGCTCGACAATGCGCTGAAATACCGTCGCCCGGATGTTCCCCTCAAAGTCGACATCTCGGGCCAAAAAACCGGTGACACCGTCTGCTACCGGATCATGGACAACGGTATCGGCATCCCGGTCGAATATCGCGAGCGGGTGTTTCGGGTCTTCGAGCGTCTTCGTCCGCAACCGGGGGATAGCAGCACCGGCATCGGCCTCGCCATCGTTCGCCGTATCGCCAACAAGAGTGGTGGGCGGGCCTGGATCGAGGGAACGCCGGGGGGCGGCGTGACCGTGTGTGTGGAATTACCGTGTGGAGTATAGCCATGACCAAAGCCGTCGCATCCCAGTTCGTCATTTTATTGGTGGAGGACGAACCGTCCGATGCTCACTTGGTGCGGATGGCCTTTGCCGAAAACAAGATCCAGGTTGACCTTCGGCACGTCTCAGACGGCGTCGAGGCGTTCGAATATCTGCGCTGCGAAACCGAGCCGTGCCGGGACGCGCCCAGACCCGACCTTATTCTGCTCGATCTGAACATGCCGAGAATGGATGGTCGGGAATTCCTGCTGGAGATCAAGAAACAGGACTCCTTTCGGTCGATTCCGGTTGTGGTTCTAACCACCTCAGAGGTCGAGCGTGACGTCGCCGTCTCCTATTACATGTATGCCGCCGGTTACATCGTCAAGCCGGTAGATCTTGATCAATTCGTTAACATCATCAGGTGTCTTTATGAGTACTGGTGCAATACCGTCATGATTGCGAAGAAATAAGGCCGCCGCCATGGAAAAAATTCAGCTCGAAACGTGCGCCAATATGCTGATATATCCTCGTTCGGTGACATTGCTCGCAGCCGTTTCTTGTTGTTACGTCTTGATAACATTGACTTACCAGAAATCGGCTACGTGCATCACAAGCACTTGGAATACTGGTTCGCCGTCGTGCGCTGCCCGAAGCGGGCCTGACGCATCATCGGATAGGGAGGAAAAGCCATAAACGCTCGGATCAGCCTGCTCGTCCTGGCCCTGCTGGCGCTGTTGTCCTCCGGGGCCGGGGGCGCCCTGTTTTACGCCCATCTTTTCGAGAGCGCGAAGCGGGAGGCCGTCGACGAGGCCGACCGGAACGCCTGGATGCTGGCCCGGCAGACGTCGCTGCACCTGGACCGGGTCGGCAAGTCGGCCGCCACCCTCGCCGGCCTGTCCCAGATGCGGGAGGCTCTGCGGGACGGCGCGAGCGCGGTGGAACGCGCAGAGGCTGTCGCGGTGGAACGCGCCAACGCCGTCGCGGTGGAACGCGCCGATGCCGTGCTCGACCGCTACTGCGCCGTTCTGGGGGCCTCCATCTGCTATCTCATGGATGCGAAGGGGACCGTGGTCACCTCCAGCAACCGGGGAACGGCGGCCTCTCTGGTCGGAAAGGTCTATGCCTTCCGGCCCTATTTCAAGGATGCCCTGGCGGGGAGGGACGCCATCTATATGGCCCTCGGCGTCACCACGGGGGAACGCGGGATCTACTACGCCTGCCCGGTGACGGATGAGAACGGCGCCATCCTCGGCGTGACGGTGATCAAGACCGGGGTCGAGGCGATCGAGGGAGAGTTTCACGGCCTCTCCGGTTCCATCGCCCTTTCCGACGGCGACGGAATCGTCTTTGCCTCCAACAGGCCGGATTGGCTGTTCCGTTCCCTCCGCCGGCTGCCCCTCGCCGATGCGGAGAGGATCCGCGCCAGCCGCCAGTACGGGGACAAGATGATCGAGACCGTCGGTCTGAGGGAAATCGCCCCCCATCTGGCCGAGGCCCCGGATGGAACGGTCCATGTCGTCGGCAGACAGGCTCTTGAAACGCCGAGGGATTGGCACATCTCCTATCTTCTCGACAACCGGACGGTCGCGCCCGAGTTGAGGGGAGGCGAGTACTGGCTGGCCTATGGCTTCGGCGTCGTGTTCGCCCTCACCGGCCTTGCCGTGGTGGCGCTGTACCGCAGCGGCAACAAGGACATCGAGCGGCGGCGGGAGGTGGAGGGCGCCCTGGAGCGGCGGATCGAACTCGAATCCCTGCTGGCCGGAATTTCCAGCGATTTCATCTCCGCCGACGCCGGAGAATTCCAGACCAAGGTGGTGCATACCCTGATGGCCCTCGGCCAGTTCACCGAGACCGACCGGGTGGTCCTGTTCGCCCGGTCCCAGGGGGGGAAGCGCCTCTCTCTCGAAGCGGAATGGTCGGTCAGCGGCGTCGCCTCCCGCCTTCCCCAGCCGCCGAGCTATGACGATGGAGACCTGTGGTGGCTGGTGTCGCAACTGACCGCCCTGCGCACCGTCCACGTCCCCACCCTGTCCGGCCTGCCGCCCGAGGCGGAGGGAATCCGCACGATCTGGGGCGCCCTCGGCGTGAGGTCCAGCCTCTCGGTGCCGCTGGTGCTGCGCGGAAAGTTCGCGGGCTTCGTCGGTTTCCACGCCATCCGGGGCGAGCGTTCCTGGTCGGAGGAGGATATCCGCATGCTGGCGACGGCGGCGGAAATCCTCTCCTTCGCCCTGGACCGGGAACGCACCGAGGCTCAGTTGCGCAAGCTGTCCCTGGCCATCGAGCAGAGCCCGGTTTCGGTCGTCATGACCGACCGGAAGGGCACCATCGAATTTGCCAACGCCCAGTTCGGGGTGGTGTCCGGCTACCCCCCCGCCGAGGCGATCGGACGCAACCCCCGCATTCTGAAATCCGGCCGGACTCCGGTGGAAACCTATCAGGACCTGTGGCGCACCATCACATCCGGCAAGCTGTGGCGGGGGGAACTCCTGAACCGGCGCAAGAGTGGCGAACTGTACTGGGAGGCAGTCGTCATCTCTCCCCTGATGGACCGCGACGGGGCCATCACCCACTTCATCGGGATCAAGGAGGACATCACCGAATTGAAGCGGGTCGCCCTTGAACTGGAACGCTCGAACGCCGAACTCGAACAGTTCTGCTACGCCATTTCCCATGACTTGCAACAGCCGCTGCGCATGGTGACGAGCTATGTCCAGCTCCTCGACGCGCAGTACGGCAAGGCGCTCGATGGAATGGCAAAGAGCTACATCGGTTTCGCGGTGGACGGCGGGCGGCGGATGCAGCGGATGATCCGGGATCTGCTGGAATATTCCCGCGTCAAGACGAAGGGCGAAGAGCCCGTCCCCTGCGACAGCGGCGTGGCGCTCCGGGATGCCCTGGCTAATCTGACGGTCGCCATCCGGGACGCCGGAGCGGAAGTGACGGCCCCCGACATGCCCGTGGTGATCGCCGACATGGGACAGTTGGAAAGGCTGTTCCAGAACCTGATCGGCAACGCGGTCAAGTACCATGCCCCGGAACGCCCGCCCCGGGTCGTTATCTCGACCGAGCGTTTGGGGCCGGATTGGGTCTTCGCCATCCGCGACAACGGCATCGGCATCGACCGGGCGTCCTTCGACCGCGTCTTCGAATTGTTCCAGCGCCTGCACACGCGCGACGCCTATGACGGCACGGGGGTCGGTCTGGCCCTGTGCCGCCGGATCGTCGAGCACCACGGCGGCCGCATCTGGCTGGAAAGCGAGCCGGATCAAGGAAGCACCTTTTTCTTCACCCTGCCCGCCGCCGATGCTGCGCTGCAGTAACAGAATGGAGGATGCCATGCGTTTCTTGATATCTGTGATCCTGGTTCTCGTCCTTGGGTTCCGGCCTGCGGCGGCGGAACCACCGCAACCGGTACTTATCGGTCTCGACGCCGAAATGGGACTTGCCAATAGCACCAGTGGCCAAGCGATCGAGATGGGCATTCTCACCGCCATTGACGAAATCAATCGTGGTGGTGGCGTGCTGAATGGCCGCCCACTGCGATTGATTGTCAAAGACAATCGGTCGATGCCCGCCCGCGGCATCAAGAACATCCGCGAGTTTGCCGCCGTGCCGGATCTGGTCGCGGTGTTCGGTGGGCGGTTCAGCCCGGTGGTGATTGAGGAACTGCCGATCCTGAGAGAGACGAAGACGCTGTTTCTGGCACCCTGGTCCGCCGCCGATGCGATCGTCGACAACGGCATGGTCCCCAACTACAGTTTTCGCCTCTCTCTGCGCGACAGTCTGGCGATGCCCGCTCTGCTCCACCACGCGGCAGGGGTCAATGCCCGTAAGGTCGGTCTTATCCTCACCAACACGGCATGGGGCCGCAGCAATCTCGCTGCGGCCGAACGTCATTTCGCCGCTGGTGGCGGGCCGCCATCCGTCGCCACCGTCTGGTACAACTGGCAGGACAAATCCCTGATCGACAAGTATGAGGTTCTCATCAATGCCGGGGCCGAAGCGATCATCCTGGTGGCCAACGACGACGAGGGGGCAATT
>JADGDA010000167.1 GCA_015228695.1 Alphaproteobacteria bacterium | reverse complement strand
GGCCCCGGGCGCGGCGTTTTCCCCGCGGCAGCCGGATCGTTTCCGGGCTGTCCCTGGGAGTCGTGGTCGTGGAGGCGGCGGCCCGGTCCGGCTCGCTCATCACCGCCCGCATGGCGCTGGAACAGGGCCGCGAGGTGTTCGCGGTTCCCGGCTCCCCCGCCGATCCCAGGGCGGCGGGTCCGAACGGGCTTCTCCGTCAGGGCGCGTTCCTGGTGGAGCGGGCCGACGATGTTCTGAACGAGCTTCAGCCGCGGATGAAACAGCCCATGGAGGAGCCTCCGGGCCTCGGGTTCGTCCCCCGTCCGGCGGGGCAGGAGCTTCCGCCCGAGGACGGGGCGGAGATGGAGGCGTGCCGGAGTCTCGTCGCCGCGAGCCTCGGCGTCACGCCGGTGACGGTTGACGAAATCGTCCGCCAGTGCCAATTGTCACCCTCCGTGGTGTCGTTGATCCTGCTGGAGATGGAACTGGCCGGCAGAATCGAACGGCATCCGGGTCATCAGGTCGCCCTCGTGACCTGAACCCCGCCCCAGGGCCGTGATCATTGGAATGCACATGAGTGTCGTCGTCGTCGTCGAATCGCCCGCCAAGGCCAAGACCATCGGCAAATACCTCGGTCCCGGATACCATGTCGTCGCGAGCTACGGTCACATCCGGGACCTGCCGCCCAAGGACGGGTCGGTGCGTCCGGACGACGACTTCGCCATGGATTGGGAAGTGGACGACCGCTCGGAAAAACACATCCGGGACATTGCCGGGGCGCTGCGGGGCGCCGACCGGCTCTATCTCGCCACCGACCCCGACCGCGAGGGCGAGGCCATCTCATGGCATGTGCGCCAGGAACTGGAAAACCGCAAGGCGTTGAAGGGCGTCGAGGTCAAGCGGGTGACCTTCAACGAAATCACCAAGGACGCGGTGCGATACGCCATCGCCCATCCGCGCGAGCTGGACCATGAATTGATCCAGGCCTATCTGGCGCGCCGGGCCCTGGATTATCTGGTGGGGTTCACCCTGTCGCCGGTGCTGTGGCGCAAGTTGCCCGGAAGCCGCTCCGCCGGGCGGGTGCAGTCGGTGGCCCTGCGGCTGATCTGCGAGCGCGAGGCCGAGATCGAACGGTTCGTCTCCCAGGAATTCTGGACCGTCGATGCCGATCTGCTGGCCCCCGACGCGACGCCTTTCGTCGCCCACCTCACCCATCTCGACGGACGCAAGCTCGACAAGTTCGATCTGCCCGACGCGGCCGCCGCCGGGACCGCGCGGGACCGCGTCGCGGCGGCGGCGCTCTCGGTGCTGGCGATCGAGCGCAAGAAGGCCAAGCGCCATCCCTCGCCCCCGTTCACCACCTCGACGTTGCAGCAGGAAGCCTCGCGCAAGCTGCATTTCACCGCCAAGCACACCATGCAGGTCGCCCAACGTCTGTACGAGGGCGTGGAGGTGGACGGCGAGACCGTCGGCCTCATCACCTACATGCGGACCGACGGCGTGCAGATGGCGAACGAGGCCATTCAGAGCGTGCGCGCCCTGATCAAGGGCGACTTCGGGGACCGCTATCTTCCCTCCGCTCCCCGTCACTACAAGGCCAAGGCCAAGAACGCCCAGGAGGCCCACGAAGCCATCCGCCCCACCGACGTCGGCCGGGCCCCGGCGGCCCTGTCCCGTTTCCTCGACCGCGACCAGCTCCGGCTGTACGAGCTGATCTGGAAACGGACCATGGCCAGCCAGATGGAAAGCGCCGAGTTCGATCAGGTGGCGGTGGACATCGCGCCCAAGGACCGCTCCCTGACCTTGCGCGCCAACGGTTCGGTGGTGGTGTTCGACGGGTTTCTCCGGCTTTACCGCGAGGACCGCGACGACGCCGAGGGCGACGAGAACGACCGCCTCCTTCCCCCCATGAAGGAGGGGGATGTTCTGAAACTGACCGGCGCGCGCTCCGACCAGCATTTCACCCAGCCTCCCCCCCGTTACTCGGAAGCCAGTCTGGTCAAGCGTCTGGAGGAATTGGGCATCGGGCGGCCTTCCACCTACGCCAGCATCCTCGGGGTGCTCCAGGACCGCAGTTATGTGCGCCTGGACAGCCGCCGCTTTTTCCCCGAGGACCGCGGACGTCTGGTGACCGCGTTTCTGGAAAGTTTTTTCAACCGCTATGTCCAGTACGGCTTCACCGCCGATCTGGAGGAGCGGCTGGACGATATCTCCGGCGGGCGCGTCGACTGGAAGATGGTGCTACGCGATTTCTGGACGGATTTCCACACGGCGGTGGACGGCACCAAGGACCTGCGGGTCTCGCAGGTTCTCGACGCCCTGGATCAGGATCTCGGCCCGCATTTCTTTCCCGACGACGGTTCCGGCCTCGACCCCCGCAAATGCCCCACCTGCGCCAATGGCCGGTTGGGGTTGAAGCTCGGCAAGTTCGGCGCGTTCATCGGCTGTTCCAACTACCCGGACTGCCGCCACACCCGTCCCCTGACCACCGACGGCTCCGCGCCCTCCGACGCTTCGAACACCCGCGATCTGGGCTCCGACCCGGAGACGGGCACCCTGGTCAGCGTGCGCAAGGGGCCGTATGGGTTCTACGTCCAGCGCGATCCCGTGGCCGCCGCCGAGGAGGCTCCCCCTCCCGAGGAGAAGCCCCCCGAAAGCAAGGCCAAGGGGCGCAAAAAGGTGGCGAAGCCCAAGCCTCCCGCGCCCAAGCGGGTGTCCCTGCCCAAGGGCCTGGAGCCCCAGGACCTGGATTTGGAGAAGGCGCTGGCCCTGCTCGCCCTCCCGCGCGAAATCGGCGTCCACCCGGACAGCCGGTTGCCGATCCTGGCCGGCATCGGCCGCTTCGGCCCCTATCTGAAGCACGGCGACGCCTATAAGTCCCTGCCGGACGGGGACGACGTGCTGACCGTCGGCCTCAACCGGGCCGTGGACCTGCTGTCCCAGGGCGGCAAGGCGCGGACTCCGGTGCGGCTGGTGGGCAACCATCCGGCCGACGGCAAGCCGGTCACCGTCCGCGACGGCCGCTACGGACCCTATGCCCAGCACGGCGACCTCCGCGCCACCCTGCCCAAGGACAGGGAGGCGGGCGAGCTGACCCTTGACGAGGCCGTCGCCCTTCTGGCCGCGAAGGCCGCCAAGGGCGGGACTCCCGCAAAAACCACAAAGAGCGGGATTCCCGCAAAAACCACGAAGACTGTTAAGGCGAAGCCCACGAAAGCGGCCAAATCCCCGGCCAAGGGTCGTACCGCCGCCAAAACCGCCCGATGACGCCGGGCAAGCGCGTCCGGCGTCCGGCCCCTTTGCCAACCAAGGAGCAACTGCGCGCGTTCATCGCCGAGACTCCGGGCCCCCTCCACAAGCGCGACATCGCCCGCGCCTTCCAACTGTTCGGGGACGACCGGATCGTCCTGCGGCGGATGCTGCGGGAACTGGAGGACGAGGGCGTCATCGGCCGGGTCGGGCGCAAGCGGACCTTCGCCGGGTCCGGCCTGCTGCCCGAGGTCGGGGTGGTCGTGGTCACCGGGGTGAGCGGCGACGGCGGCCCGCTGGCCCGTCCCCTGACCTGGACCGGGGAGGGGCCGGCTCCGGTCGTCACCCTGATCCGGGAAAAGGGGCGCGACCCTCTCGGAGTCGGGGACCGGGTGCTGACCCGGCTGCGCCCGACCGGGGACAACGCCTATGAGGGCCGCCCGATCCGGCGCATCGGCACCGCCCCCACCCATGTGCTCGGCGTGTTCGAGCCGTCGCGGGACGGCGGGCGGCTGCGGCCCACCGACCGGCGGGACAAAAGCGACTATCTGGTCGCGCCGGAGGATACCCTGGGCGCGGCAAGCGGCGAGCTGGTGCTCGCCGAGCCCTTGCAAAGCCGCCGCTTCGGCCTGCGTCAGGTGCGGGTGGTGGAGCGGATCGGCAACATGGCCGACCCCAAATCTATCAGCCTGATCGCCATCCATGCCCACGGCATCCCCGCCGCCTTTTCCCCCGAGGCCCTGCGTCAGGCGGCGGGGGCCGTCGCCGCCCCGGAGGCGGGGCGCGAGGATCTGCGCCGGATTCCCCTGATCACCATCGACGGCGAGGACGCCCGCGACTTCGACGACGCGGTGTGGGCCGAGCCCGACCCGGACACCCCCGACGGATGGCACATCCTGGTCGCCATCGCCGATGTCTCCTGGTATGTCCGCCCCTCGGACCCCCTCGACCGGACCGCGCTCGAACGCGGCAACTCGGTCTATTTCCCCGACCGGGTGGTGCCCATGCTCCCCGAGGCGCTGTCCAACGGCTGGTGCTCCCTGAAACCCGGCGAGGACCGGCCGTGCCTCGCCGTCCACATGTGGATCGGTCCCACGGGGGAGAAGACGCGGCACCGTTTCGTGCGCGGCCTCATGCGCTCGGCGGCGCGGCTGACCTATCATCAGGTCCAGAACGCCATCGACGGCATCCCCGACGACGCCTCCGGCCCGCTGGCGGACTCCGTGCTGCGGCCCCTCTACGGCGCCTACGCGGCCTTGAAGCAGTGGCGGGAGCGGCGCGGCACCCTGGAACTGGACCTGCCCGAGCGGAAGATCGTTCTGGACGAAAGTGGAAACGTCGTGTCCGTGGAGCCCCGCGCGCGCCACGACAGCCATCGCCTGATCGAGGAATTCATGATCGCCGCCAACGTCGCCGCCGCCGAGCAGATCGAGGCGCTGGACCGGCCCTGCATGTACCGGATTCACGACCGCCCCTCGCCCGACAAGCTCGACGCCCTGCGCGAGTTCCTGTCGTCCATCGGGATGAAGATCGCCGGGGGGCAGACGCTGACCGGGGGCCACTTCAACCACATCCTGTCCAAGGCCGCGGGCACCCCCAGCGCCCATCTGGTCAACGAAGTGGTGCTGCGCAGCCAGTCCCTGGCCGAGTACAACCCCGCCAACATCGGACATTTCGGCCTTGGCCTGTCGCGCTATGCCCACTTCACCTCGCCGATCCGCCGCTACGCCGATCTTTTGGTGCATCGCGCCCTGATCGCCGGGCTGGGGCTGGGGCCGGGGGGACTGCCGCCCGACGCCGGGACCGATTTTCCCGACGTCGCCACCCGGATTTCCGCCGCCGAGCGCCGGGCCGCCGCCGCCGAGCGGGACGCCGTCAACCGCTTCGCCGCCGCCTTCATGGCCGAACGGGTGGGGGCCACCTTCGCCGCGCGCGTCAACGGCGTTTCCCGGGCCGGACTGTTCGTCACCGTGCACGACTCCGGCGCCGACGGCCTCGTGCCCATCGGAATGCTCGGCGACGAATACTTCGTCCACGACCCGGCGCGCCATTGTCTGACCAACCGGCGCGGGGATGTCGCCTTCCGCCTGGGCGATCCGTTGAAGGTCATTCTGGTGGAGGCGGAGCCCGTGAACGGCAGCCTGATTTTCTCCCTCGCCGACGGACGCGGGACGCGGGAGGCGGGCTTCCGGCCTCGGGGCGGGGACCGTCGACGCCGACGCTGATGATTTTCAGGGCAATCGCCCTGTGATGATTTTTGTGTCCAACGGCCGGCCGGAGCCGCATAATCCTTGCCGGTGACAAGGATGTGCCAAGGATGTTCGGAGCAGCGCGCGCGGCGTTTCCGGTGGTCGCGGCCCTGGCCCTCGCGGTCGGGGGCTGCGTTCATGCCCCGCCCCCTCGGGTCGAGGCGTCCGCCGGGATTCCGGGGAGCGGCCTTGCCTCGTTCCCGTGGCGTCAGGTCGAGCAGGTGCTCCGGCGCGGATAC
>JADGDA010000166.1 GCA_015228695.1 Alphaproteobacteria bacterium | reverse complement strand
CCGGGGATAAATGGGTCCCAAGCCGGACCTGACCGGCGTCCGGCTCCAACGCGCCGATCAGCAGCCGCAGCAGGGTGGTCTTGCCGGCGCCGTTGGGACCGATGATGCCGATCCGGTCCCCGCGCAGGATGCGGGTGGAGAAGCCGCGCACGATCGGGCGCTCGCTTCCGTCCGCCGAACGGTGGGAGAAGGAGACGTCCTTGGCCTCGATCACCAACTTGCCGCCAAGGGCGCCGCTGTCCGTCGCCAGGGCCAGCTCGGTCGGGCGGCGGGTCCGCTCGCTCCGCTCCTCCCGCAGCGCGTGGAGACGGCGCAGCCGGCCCATGTTGCGCGACCGCCGGGCGGTGACTCCCCGGTGCAGCCAGTGGGCTTCCTGGGCCAGCTTGACGTCGAGGCGGGCGAGGTTTTTCTCCTCCTCGTCCAGAACCTCTTCGCGCCAGGCCTCGAAGCGGCTGAAACCGTGCTCGGCGGTACGCACCACGCCGCGATCCAGCCACCAGGTGCGCCGCGACACCGCGTTCAAAAAGGCGCGGTCGTGGCTGATTGTCACCAGCGCCCCCTTGAAGGCGAGCAACTCCCGCTCCAGCCATTCGATGGTGGGCAGATCGAGATGGTTGGTGGGCTCGTCGAGCAACAGCACATCAGGATCGCCGACCAGCGCCCGCGCCAGGGAGGCGCGGCGGCCCTCCCCCCCCGAAAGAGTGTTCGTGAGCGCGCCCCCGTCGATCCCGACCGCCGCCAGAATCGCCGCCACCTTGTAATCGTCATGGGAACCGGGGGGCAAGCCGGCCGCCACATACCCGGCCACGGTCCCCTCGCCCTCGGGCACGGGGTCCTGGGACAGATAGGCGATGCGCACGCCCGGCTGGACGAAACGTTCGCCGCCATCCAGGCCGAGCAGTCCGCCCAGAACCATCAGCAGGGTCGACTTGCCGCTGCCGTTGCGGCCGATGAGGCAGGTCTTGTCGCCCAGGGAAACGGTGGCGTCGACGCCCCGGAACAGGGGATCGCCTCCGAAAGCGAGTTGGGCGCCGCGCAGGGCGAGAACGGGCGGAGCCATGGCTATCGGAGGCCTCTCTCCTCGGCCACCCGGTCGTAGGCCGCGTTGATGACGGCCATCTTCCCGGTCGCCACCGTGACGAACTCCTGGGGCATTCCCTTGGCGATCAGGGTGTCGGGATGATTCTCGCGGATGAGTTTCCGGTAGGCGGCCTTGATCACCTCGTTGGAATCGGAACGGCTGACCCCCAATATGGCATAAGCGTCGGACTCGTGCTTGTCGTGACTCGCGTGGACGCGGTTGAAATCCCGGTCGGACAGGCCGAAGATCGCCGCGACGGTTTCGAGGAACGTGCGCTCGGCCTCGTTCAGCCCCCCGTCGGCCATGGCGATGAAGAACAGGGAATCGAGCAGTTCCTCCAGGACTTCCGGGCTGTCGGCGAACAGGTCGGCGATTTCGATCGCGTAATCCTCGAACCCGTCGGCCGAGGTCTTGGCCTGATCGAACATGCGGCCGACGACGGCCATTTCCTCGGGTGGAATCCGGAACAGGGTCTTGAAGGCGTCGATTTCCTCGCGGCTGACATGCCCGTCGACCTTGGCCATCTTCGCCGACAGGGCGACCACCGCCACCGTGAACGCCACGTTGCGCGCGTGCTCGGAAGCCGGTCCGTGGGTGTAGCCGTGGGAACGGGTTCCAAATCCCCCTCGGGCGGCCTCCGCGCGCATGCGGTCCACCGCGTGGCCCGCCGTCGCGCCCATCAGTGCGCCCAGCGGCCCGCCCATGGCCAACCCCGCGACCCCCCCGATGATTTTGCCCCAAATTCCCATGTCTGCGTCAGGACGCGACCAGCGCGGGCTTCTTGGTCCAGGCTTGCACCGCCTTCAGAAGCTGTTCATTGGAACGGCGGAGGGGCGGATGGACGGCGACGTTGTCACCGGACGCCGTGATGCTCGGAAGCGCGATCCTCAATCCGTCGACCGGCAGTTTCGGGCGGTTCGGGGAATGGATGAAGTCCAGGACATGATCGTCCCCGCCCAGGAATTCCAGGGCCATTTTCTCGTTGACGGCCGCCTCGGGAATGAACTTTTCCAGGTGGAGGGCCTGACGGAACATGAGCAGGGCCATGGCGACGGAATTCCCGGCGTACAGGCAGATTCCCAGGTTGTTGCAAACCCTTCCATTGTCAGGATTGTGCTCCAGGGACTTCCGCAGACAGACATGGGCGGCCTCGATGTTGCCCGCCTTGAGCAGGGCCGCGCCCATGACCTCCAACGCTCCCCAGTCCTGCGGGTTTTCCTGAAACCACTTCTTGCCGAGAATGACGGCGTCGTTCAGTTCCCCGACGGTCAGGGCCGATACCGCCACTTGCAACTCGGCCGTGCTTTCCTTCGACATCTGGGTCCGGCCGATCAGCCTGGCGATCGGAACATCGAACATGCCGCCGCATTTCCGGCAGATGATCCGTTGCCAGTAGCTATGATCCTTGTAGGAGACACTCCCCCCACAATGAGGACAGACCAATGTCGTCGTGAAACACTGTCTGCCATGGATGACCGCGCTGGGATTCACCTCCACCAGTTGGGCGGGAATCCGGTTGAGATAGGCCCGGAGCATGCCCAGGACGTCGCGCATCTGATCAAAGGTCGCATCGTCCATTTCGCTCAGGTTGAGAATCGGATACTGCGAGGCCAGATAGGTCCGGTCGTCCGGAATCCGCCCGTCCGCCTTGCCCTGGGCGTAAAGCTCCGTGCCGGGGAAGACCCAGATGGGATCGGTCTGGACCACGTAGGCGCGATGACGCCGCCACCAGTCGAGGGTCTCGTTGGCCGTTTCCGCAGTCTCCGCCCGGTCTCCGAAAATAAAGTTCCCCTGGAAATTGATGTTCGCCCGGGTGATGAGTTCGATGGCCGTGGAGATCTGCTCCCGGGTGATCTTCTTCTTCATGCTGGCCAGGACCTTGGCGCTCGCGCTCTCCAGCCCCAGCCCGATCATCCGGCACCCCGCGTCGCGCATCAGCGCCAGGACCGATTGGTCGATCATGTGAGGCCCGATGTTCTGCACGCGCAGGGAAACATGCCACAGCAAATTGTACTTTTTAATTCGTTCACAGAATTCAACGACCCGTTCCTTCTTCACGGCGAACAGATCGTCGTAGATTTGCAGGCTGTTCACGTTGTACTTCTCGACGAGATAGGCGACCTCATCGAAGAAATGGTCGAATGAGCGCCTGCGGTACGAGCCGACCGCGTGGTAGCAGAAGGTGCAGCTCAACGGACACGAGCGCGAGGCCAGGATCGGCAGCCCCCTGTAGTTGTCCATGAAGCTGAAGCCGTAATAGATGGTTTCCGGCCGCAGGTCGATGTAACGCTCGACCTGGAAGCCCTCGTAATCCGGCATGGGAATAAGGTCGAGGTCGATATAGGTCTTGCGCTCCGGGGTCACCACGACGGAGCCGTCGGCGTCGCGGAAGGCGATGTTCTGCACCCCCCGCAGGTCCGTGCCGTTTTCCAGGGCGCGGGTCAGGGCAACCGCCGTCTCCTCGCCCTCGCCGATCACGGCGAAGTCGGCGCCCAGCGCGGGCAGCATCAGAACGGGATCGCAACTCACGACGCCGTTGCCGGCGACGACGCGGGCCTTGGGGTTGGCCTCGCGGCACCAGGAAATGATCTGGGCGATGCGGCGGTATTCGGCGTAGAGCCCTCCGATGCCGATGATGTCGATCGAACCGTCCGCCATGGCCCCGGCCAGGGCCGCGCGGGTATCCTCGCAGTCGTCGCAGACGAAGGCCAAATCCAGGATGCGGACGTTGATTCCCGCCGCCTTCAGTGCCGAGGACACATAGGCGACCCCGAGGGGGAACATATTCAGAAAATGCTGGGTGGGATTAATGAGAAGCCAGTTCATGCTTTCGCCCCCTCCGTCCGGACGCCGACAAGCCAGAGTACGCCGCTCGGGCTTCCCATTCAACGGGGATATGCGGGTCCCGTCAGGGCACGCCCTGCATCAGACCAAGGGACAGGGGATTGCTGGCGAGTCTGTTCATGTCATAGGTCATCCGCCCCATTGCCGTGTTCATCTTGAGCATCGTGGCGTTCATTTCGGCCGTATCGTGGCTCATGTCCTCCATCAGCTTGCGCATGTTGGACATCTCCCCGGACATGCCGTACTGGATCTGGGCGAGATCGCGATTGGATTGTACCAGATCGCGATTCATCTCGGACATAGCCTTGGCCAGGGCGGCCGTCGAGGCCGCCACCTGCTCCGAGTTCTGACGCATCGCCGCCGCCGCCACGGTAACGGCGCGCATGTCCTCTCCCATCCGGGCCAGCGCCCCGGCCGCCGTGTCCAGGGAGGACATCAGGCTGGCCATGAACCAGACGAGGAAGCCCCCCCCGAGAACGACAGCGGCAAGAACCGATCGGTTTCCGTCGTTTTCCGGCATCGCCTTCGCTCACTATTCCACACCACTACCGGTGGGTTATAGCATACGCCGAAAGCGGTGTCTTCCGTTACCCCTCCACCGCCCGGGGGCAGGTGAATTCGTCTTCCTGCACCGGGTCGAAGGGCATCCGCGTGTCGGTCAGCTCCGGGCGGACGCCGAGGCGCCGGCACTCCGCCGCCACGAGGATTTCGAGCAGGCGCGCCATGGTCAGGTAGGAATCGGGCGCGCCCTCCTCGCGGAGCCCCGGCAGGAGGCAGTGGGGCCAGCGGCCGAGGTGGTCGTGGAGGAAACCGGCGGCCGCCCGGCGGGTCAGACGCCATTCCGCCGTCCAGCCGTTGTCGAGGGCGTAGGCCTCCTTGAGCAGCATCATGCTCAGGAATTCGCACTCGGCGCTGACGTGGTCGGGCAGGTCCGGGCTGGCGTCCTTGAGCTGGATGCCGAAGGCCGCGTAATAGCCGCCGATGTCGGCAAGCTCGACCGGACGACCGTTCACCCGCCGGCCGTCGCCATAGGCGGTTTCATGGAGCGACACGGGCGCCCGCCCCATGAACAGACGCAGATACTCGTCGGCAAGGACGCCTTGCGACGCCCCGAGCCACGCCCGGCGCGCCACGGAGACGACGCGCTGCACCGCCGGGTCCAGCCGGTCGATCCCCAGACGGAACAGGGCCGCCCGCATCTCGGCGGCCCGCCCCGGCCGTGGCGCGGCAAAGGCAAGCGCCACGACCCGCAACGCGGCCGCCTGGGCCAACAGGCGTCCAGCCTCGCGTCCCCGCCTGCGAAGAGGCGGCAGTGGAGCCCGAACGGAGGAAGTGACCGCTGTCATGGTCATGGCCGCCTGCCTTTCCCTTGCTACTTCACCAACTTCAGCGGGACCCAGTCGGCCCAGCCCTTACGGGACCCCACCTCCTTGCTCCCCCCGTCCCAGACGGCGAAGGCCGCCAGGGTCTCCATGCCGGAGGCAAGGCCGGGATCAAGGGTGCTCGCGGCGGCCAGCGGCCGACTGATCACCACCCGCCACTGGCCTTTCGACCACACGCCCTTACCGTTCGCGAGTTGATCGGGCTTGACGGTCAGGGAGCCGAACCCGGCCGCCATGTGATCCAGCACCGGACTGCGCGAGGCATGGGGCATCGGGCTTTCCACCGCCATGGCGCCCATGTAGGAGCGGGCGTCGGTCGGCAGAAGAACCTTGTCGGGATAGAGATCGTTGTGAGCGTTCGGGTAGAAGTCCCTCACCCCGGGAACACCTTCGTCGATGTCCCGTTGAAAGGCGGCCCG